>NZ_JBFUIB010000087.1:0-12544 GCF_056402095.1 Peribacillus sp. P4_C12 | reverse complement strand
CGCTTAATAGCCTGTATACTACTTCTTCTAGGGATATGTTGTAACAGCCTTATTCCCCGAAGCTTTCGGCCGCTTCCTTGAGGGTACCTGTGATTCATGACGCCATTTTGCAGAACACCGATTCGGTCACAGTGCTTCATGATTTCACTCATTTCATATGGAATGTACACCATTGTTCTTCCTTGCTGGGCCAGTCTTTTTACAATAATGATTAATTTCTAGTTTGGTCTTGCAGTAGCTCTTTTCCCTCTTTTTGATCAACCTCCAACTTGGTCATAATCCCGTTAAATGTGGACTATCTGTAAGCTGTTCGATGACCAACTTTGTTTCAACCGTAGGATCATCCTACTTTAAATGGTTGTACTCGGCTCTCTTCTTTCAAAAAGTGGTTTTCAATGACTGCTGCACCCAATAAAAATAAAATAGGAGTCAGCCACATTCCTTCGGCTGCCTTCCTATTTTATAATAGTACCTTTAAGTAAAAACCAACGTGTTTCTCATGTAAAACACACCCTACCTAAAACTTATCATCCGAATGTTTGTCTTCAAATTGATAATAACCGTCATTACTAGCTTCATCGTAAATATCGAACTGAAACATATCTTCCGGAATGAGCCCATATTTGACACCAAGCTCCATTAAATTCGTTCCTACTTCTTCCTGAATTTTATACATCTCATTTTCAGAAATGTTCACTACGCTTAACCCTTCACCAGAATCAAACCCCAAATCTGGCAGATCGGCTTTATCCTTTAGCTTCGTCTTAGAATCTAGCTTGACTGTAACCGTTCCTGAATCCAAATCACCCTCTAGACCAAGCTTTACTTCAAATTTCCTATTGGAATAGTCTTTCTTTAGGTTAAGATCGCTCGCTTGTTTAATTGTTCCTTTAAAGGCAGATGGCATATCAGATAAATCACCACCGGCTAAGTTCAGGTTAAAATTCCTAATGATGTTCTGCTTACCACCGTTTTCTCCGTTAATATCACTCTTCATCGCAAACTTGATTTCCTCACTCTCCCCGTACTCTTCATACATAAAGGAAGCCTTAAGGTTTTCAGCCCGCGTATCTTTATTAACAGCCACATCATTTGTAACTTGGAACATAACCTGGGAATCCTCATCTTTTTCAGGAGATAATGCAACGCTAAATTCTTCAAATATCTGATCATTTCCATAAGGGATATTTTTACTGTTTACATTCATATTGACCTGATCTGAGTTTCCTCCTACCGCCATTGTTACTTTACGGTCGATAACTTGCTCACTCTTGTTAATTAGTAATGTAGAAGAAAACCCATTTGGAAAACTAATATCCTTCATTTCATTCTTTGCATCTTTTAACCCATTAACTAATTGTCGTTTCATTTCTTTTGTATCAAGCACATCTACGTCATCTGCCATCGCAGTAGCCTTCGCCACTTTTTGTGCTCGATTAACTATCATGCTATGAAGCTTATTATCTTCAATTAATTGATCTATAAAATCATTTACAAGGTTTTTAGTTTCCGAGGCAGATAACTTAAGAGTCACTTCCCTTAACTTCATCGTCTCGCCTTCATGCTTATATTCCACGCCTTTTTGTACCTTAAAGTTCTCACCCTCTAATCGGTCCAATAAGAATATCCCATAGCGTTTTTGAATATATTTCTGTTCTTTCTCCGTTAATTTCAGGGCCTGCCATTTAAGATCCGATACTTCTAAGGTTTCAGGCCCCTCATATAAGGGATCAATCATACGCATGAACTCACCATATTCAACAAAATTCAAATAAAGGAATTTTTCATATAACACCGGAACCTTCAAACCGAGTTTATCCTTACTTTGGAACATTTCCATATCCAAAGCATTCTCCTTTTCGACATTCAAGGCTAATTTGTAGTGACCCTGTTTGCTTATAGGATCCTGTTCAGTATTGGCAGTAAGAGATATATGGCTCAATAATTCTTGAATCATCTCAAAGTCTGGATTATTTCCTAATGAATCCATTTCGACACTTCCACTAAGGGTCATATCTGAACTTGAAGGTTGCTTCATCATTTTCTCTTGGAATTCAATTGAATTGCCATATTTATTGGTCCATTCCTCTTTGTAATTCTGATACGTTTTGTATTCAGACAGAAGATACAGCTCTTTCGGGGATTTATGAATAATAGCTGCAACTGCACTGGTAATGATGATAAATGCTAATACTGCCGTAATAATTAACGTTTTTTTCTTGAATAGCCTTTTTGAGGGCTTTTCCTCGATTTGTTCTTGCCTCAATTCAGAAGCAGCCATTTCCTCTTCTGTTATTTGGTCTTCACCTACAGAAGCGCCACATGATAGGCAAAGTTTAGAATCCTCACTCACCGTCTTACCACATGATTTACAATTTTTCATTTATTAGGTCTCTCTCCCTTTTCCTACTCACTTAACACATAAACCCCTATAAATTCAGTACTTTTTCATCATAAATAATACATTTCAATAATTACACATTTTAGGTAAATAAAGACGTAAATAACAGGCGTTATTACCCACCTTATTAAATTCTTGTTAATTAATATCCATATTCTAAATTTCTAGAAAATAACTCTCAAATTCATGTTCGGAAATCTATGCCTTCTCACCTCATCTGTTCAAATATCATGAATAGCCGCTGATCAATAAATCACCTCCATCCTTTACTTGTTATTACATTAAATACTCCTCGAAACATGTATCTAATAATATCAAGGAGCGAGTTTCCCTGCGCCCTTTGTATAAGTATGTAAATACCCCATGAAATTATCACTTAAGAATTTTTATTAAAGCCTCCCATGATCCTCATTTCTCACTCGACTCAAAAAGAATGTTTAACCATTTATTTTCGGAAATATTACATATTTAAACCAGAAACAAAAAAAGAACAGGAGCCATTCTTGCACTCCCGTTCTTTCTCGATCATCTCATAAAATGATTTAACTTTTCATTTCTTGCATCTTGTTCTTCCTTAGAAGCCAAATCGTACTTCTTTAAAAGATGAAACAATTCATTCAGTGTTTCCTGCGAATTTTCGTTTTCTAGAAAGCGACCCAATTTCTTACCTAAGTCCTTTGGTAAAAATCCCATTTGACTCTCTAATTTCAATCTGACATCTTGCTGGGAATGATTTAGATTGCATGTACCCATTTATAAATCACCTCTTACTCTATTCTAAGATAAATCTTACCTTTTTACCTCTTCTTCCTGCTTAAAGTAATTCTCTGACTTAATAAACTCTGGAGAGGTATGAGTGGCCATGATACCATGATAGCTGATATCCAGGCCTAGCTCTTCTTCTTCATCCGTAGACCGAATTGGTACCCAAATATTGATGATTTTAAAAACCATCCATGTTAATACAAATCCCCAAATACACAATACCATTAATCCCAACGTTTGAACCTTAAGTAAATGCCATCCTCCACCTGTAAATAGACCACCTTCTGTAGCAAAAAGACCTACAGCTATTGTTCCAAACATACCAGAAGCCGCATGGACAGGAAAGGCACCCACTGGATCGTCAATCTTACGGGCTTCTAACCAGTTAGTTGCTGCTATCATAAGCATTCCGGAAACTGCCCCAATTAGGATCGCAGCAATATCACTAACGAAAGCGCAGCCAGCTGTAATCCCAACAAGTCCTGCTAGTGAACCATTGATGACGGACGGAGCATCTGATCGTCCATAGCGAAATAACGTATAAAGCATAGTACCTGCACCACCTGATGCGGCTGAGAGCATCGTGACAATAGCAATATGTCCGATACGACCATCTGTAGCCTGCAGAGTACTTCCTGCATTAAACCCAAACCAGCCGAACCATAAGAGGAACGCTCCAACCGATGCCAACGGGAGATTACTAGGCAGAGAAATAGAACTAGGTCCCTCTGACGGAAATTTCCCCACTCTCGGACCAATCACCATGGCTGCTGCCAGTGCAGAAAAACCACCTAGTGCATGAATGACCGCCGAGCCTGCAAAATCCTGCATCCCTAACTCACTTAGCCAGCCGCCGCCCCATACCCAGTGACCGGCAATCGGATAGATAAACGCCGTCATCATGACCACATAGATAAGGTACGCGCGAAAATTAATCCTTTCCGCAACGGCTCCGGAAACGATGGAGATTACCGCAATAACAAACGCCCCTTGAAATAGCCAAAATGCATCTATTGAAATGGTCAAATCAATGTGCGACAAATCACCTTTCAGCATAAAACCACTCGTCCCGATACTCCCTATTAAATCCGTCCCATACATTAACCCAAAACCTACTACGAAATAACAAAGCGTACCAATCGTAATATCAGCAAAAACCTTCATAATGATGTTAACATTATTCTTAGTACGAACAAACCCTGCCTCTAATAAGGCAAAGCCGCCCTCCATTAATAGAATCATGGCTGCTGTCAGAACAACCCAGATTGTATCCAATCCAGCATTTAACGTTTCTAATGTCATATTGGTAGTCCCTCCGCTTTCCGCCAAGCCTTTATCTCTTCTATGATGGTAGGTGGCAATATTATTTCACGTTTTTCCGGGTCTGCTTCCAGTAAGCGAATCGCCTCATTTATAATAGCGACCTTTTGTTTTATACTCTCAATTTTGATATATCTTTCTTTAACATTCACCAAATGCTCTACAGCCTGATGATGGCTCGGAGCCCGTCCCGTAAAAAACCGTTTAAATGGGGATAGCGATTGATACCACGCTTCCTCTGCTCTTCGCTTTTGCTCGTATTTATGTATCCTAGTTTTCATTGATTCAATCTCCGACTCTTGTTTGCTCTTGATTCCTTGCAGAACTTTCATTACTTCTTCCAACGAAATTTGAAAAACTACTCTATTATACAAATCGTCCAAAATCATCATAATGTTATATCACCTCACGTTATCACGTTAGCTTTAATATGATTATATGTATAATTCTGAATTGAGTCAACTTTTTAAAAAATTCAAAAACACTATGGCAGTTTTTAAATTAGAGTGAATAATTGAATCGTACAATGCACTTATTTGTTTAAATAGCTGGCCCCCTTACATACAAAAAAGCTAGCTATCTCCCCATATTTATTACTATTCCAGCTATTAATCAATCGTTTGATTAAATATAGATAAGCGCAATTCCCCTTAAATAATCGAACTCAGTCCCTTTACTTTTTTACACACAAAAACTGCTCAGTTCCCCCGGCACACCACCAGTTTACATATACCAACCATTACTTGACGAAACAGTGGCAGTAAACTTTCATGAAAACAAACTGTTTCCATCAGGCGCTAAAGCCACATCCGCCGTATACTGATAACTTGTTCTTCAGTAATACGGGTTACTTGAAGAAGTATCAGCCGATTGATGTTTGCTACCTTTTTATACTGAAGAAGCAAAACTAAACCCCCTCAAAAAAAATAATTTGAATCGGAAACAAATTATTTTATAAACCTTATCAAGTTTCATCCTCAAGACCATGCGATTTTTAAGCTAACAAGGGATTGAAATCACAATTTTTCACAATCTAGAGAATATTGGTAGGTATATAAAAATTGATATTTCGTTATTCTAAAAAGGCAGTTAAAAACCAAGGAGGTAACACCCATGACAGTAATCAGTGATGTTAAAACGACTTTAGCAGGACTAAAAAGTGCTCAAGCAAGCTTCGAGACCTTCGCCCTTTCAACGGACAACGAGCAAGCCAAACAACTTTATCAACAAGCTGCTCAACAAACACAATCGATTGTTGACAGCGTTTCTCCTCGTATTGATCAGATTGAGCAAGAAGAACCACAATATAAGCAATAAGTAATCATATAAAAAGGTTGGTTGAGACAACCAACCTTTTTTTATATCTTTAATTTGAGGAGGCAATTCCTTGAAATACAAAATGAAGACATTAAAAACATTCCTTTTTTTAATAACTGTTATCGGGTTTGTCTCAGGATGTTCCGGAAATTCGAATCAAATGGATAATAATAAAAACTTGAATATTTCGAAGGTACATACTAGCAGTCCAATAAAGCAATCCGTGGCCAATCAAGCTAAAGATAGGCTATTAGCAGAGGAAGAGGTTTCGGATGTAAAAGCCGTAAATAGCGATAAGGAATTGTTAGTGGCAGTCAAAGTAGATAATTTTGATCGTTTACGTTTAAAGAGCGTTAAAAAACAAGCACAATCAGACTTAGAAAACATGTTCCCAGATTATAAAATTCTTATCTCAACTGACCAAAAGATGTTTTTAGAACTTGACCAGTTGGAACAAAAGCTCGAAAAAGATAAGACTAAGATGGACTCACTGAAAAAAGACTTTAAAAAAATCAAAAGTTTAATGAAGGAACAAACGTAGATGGAAGAGGTGATACAAGCATGTCAAATAATAAAAAGAAAAAATTAACCCCTGTCCAACAAGAATATCAGCAACTTCAAACCCAACTGGAAACAAAAAGACCAGTACTACTAAATTGCATTAAAGCTTTTATAACAGGTGGAATAATTTGCCTTATCGGGCAGTTTATTCAAAATCTTTATATTCATTACTTTGATTTCACAGATCAAACGGCTGGGAACCCCACTGCAGGAACGCTAATTTTCATTGCTATGCTTCTTACTGGATTTGGAGTATATGACCGAATCGCTCAATTTGGGGGAGCTGGATCTACAGTACCGCTTACAGGATTCGGGAATGCTGTCATATCAGCCGCTATTGAACATCGAACAGAAGGATTTGTTTTAGGAGTTGGTGGTAATATGTTTAAATTGGCAGGCTCCGTCATCTTATTCGGCGTTTTTTCCGCTTTTATTGTTGCTCTGATTAAAACAATTCTTATTCAATGGGGTGGTTTATAATGYTGACGGGTCATCGTACATGGGTTTTCGATCAAAAACCTGTCATACTCTCCACAGGAACTGTCGGGGGACCATTTGAAGCTGAAGGATTACTTGCAGATGATTTTGATTTACTTCATTCCGATTTATGGATAAATCAAGATTCCTATGAAAAGGCTCACAAAGTCCTCATAGAAGAAGCAAGTACAAAAGCAATCGAAAAGGCAGGCCTTCAAAAAGATCAGATTCAGTTTTTCCTTGGCGGCGACCTCATTAATCAAATAACACCTACAAGTTTTGCCTGTCGAACTTTGGGTACACCCTATCTCGGCTTGTTTGGAGCGTGTTCTACCTCTATGGAAGGACTTGCCCTCGGTGCTTACCTTGTTAACACTAAAGGAGCGGATTATCTGTTAACAGGTGCTTCTAGTCATAACACCGCTGTTGAAAAGCAGTTCCGTTACCCAACTGAATACGGCGGTCAAAAGCCTCCCACTGCCCAATGGACCGTTACGGGTGCAGGAGTTGCCTTATTAAGTAGTTCCGGAAAAGGCCCTCGAGTTACTTCAGCCACAATCGGCCGGGTCATTGACATGGGATTGACCGATCCATTTAATATGGGAGGAGCCATGGCTCCAGCAGCTGTCGATACAATTGAGACCCATCTAAGAGAACGAAACATCGACCCTTCCTATTATGATTTGATTGTAACCGGAGATTTAGGAAAGATTGGGCAAAAAGCTTCATTAGAATTATTTAAAAAACATGGAACCCCTATACGTGAAGAACAGTATAAGGATTGYGGATTAATGATTTATAGAGAGGGGCAACCAGTTTTATCCGGAGCCAGTGGACCAGGATGTTCAGCAACGGTTGTATATGRGCATTTATTAAACCGCATGAAAAAGGGAGATTTCAAACGTATGTTAGTCGTGGCTACCGGCGCATTATTATCTCCTCTATCCTTTCAGCAAAGCGAGACGATTCCATGTATCGCCCATGCCGTTTCGATTGAATATGGTGGTGAATAGCAATGATGATTTATTTTTGGGCTTTTGTTGTAGGAGGCTTTATTTGTGTAATCGGGCAAATAATGTTTGATGTATTCAAGCTAACACCCGCCCATACATTAAGTACCTTTGTTGTAGTGGGAGCTCTTTTAGATGGGTTTGGTTTATACGAACCATTTATTGATTTTGCAGGTGCAGGCGCAACGATCCCCATTACAAGTTTCGGGAATTCGCTTGTGCATGGGGCAATGGCCGAGGCAGAAAAGCATGGCTTAATTGGTGTAATTTCAGGAATGTTTGAAGTAACTAGTGCCGGGATATCAGCGGCAATTATTTTCGGAATGATAGGAGCTATTATTTTTAAACCAAAAGGATAAGGAGAATATAGGATGACTATTGCATCTGAAGTGAAACAATGTGTCGCCAGCCTTAAGGGTGTAGAAGCTGGTTTATCTAGCCTTGCACTCCGAACTCAAGATGATGAATCGAAACGTATCCTGCATGAAACGATGATGGTAGTGAATGAAGTGATGAAGGATGTACACAAGCGTGTTGGAGAATTAGAACGAGAGGAACCACAATATAAGGGTTTTTGATTAAACCTATGATTTGCAGGAGGTGCTAAGTAATGCCTGAATGGTTACAAATCGTTTTACGGTCACTATTTTTTTTAATTGTCCTTTTTTTAATCACAAAATGGTTAGGTAAAAAACAGATATCTCAGCTTTCCTTTTTTGAATATGTCACTGGCATAACCATCGGGAACGTTGGGGCAGAGTTAGCCACAAAGGTTGAAGGAAGTATTATAAATGGGGTGCTTTCTATTCTCGTTTTTGCACTCGCACCTTTTATAGCAGGATTAGTTTCTTTGAAAAGCAAAACTATTCGTGATCTTGTGGAAGGAAAAGCCTCAGTGTTTATTAAAGATGGAAAAGTCATGGAAGACAATTTAAAAAAGGAAAAGTATACAACTGATGAATTGTTAGGGTTACTCCGAAAGAAGGATGTCTTTGATGTAGCTGATGTTGAGTTTGGTTTGTTAGAAGCAAACGGTGACTTTTCGGTTATGTTAAAAAAGCAAAATCAACCTTTAACAGCAAAAGATTTGAATCTGGCAGTTGCTTCAGTCAAGGAGGCTCAGACTGTCATTATGGATGGAGAAATCCTTGATGAACCACTTTCCACGATTGGCCTAAACCGAAATTGGTTGAAAACCGAATTGGATAAGCTAGGCGTAACCATCGAGAATGTCTTTCTTGGACAAGCAAATTCCAATGGTGAATTAAACGTGGATCTTTTTGATGATAAAATTAAAGTGCCATCTCCACAAGAAAAGCCTTTGATGCTCGCAACTTTGAAAAAATGCCAAGCAGACTTAGAGTTATTTGCCCTTGGAACTGAATCAAAAGAAGCTAAAGAAATGTATAGCAAAAATAGTGAAAAATTACAAAAGGCAATTGACCATGTAGCCTTCATCTTAAAAAACTAATTTATTTTATACTTTTGGATTGATAAGAAAATTTAATCCCTCACTTTCATAAGTGATGTAATCAGTCCAATAATGACAATCGTCAGACATGAAAAAAGAAAAATTCTCATACCTAAGATAAAGACGGCAGCTGTAATAATGAGTGTATCGATGACAATAATAACTATAGCAATATCTATGGAGGAAGATTTGGAAATGAATTTTGCTAACAAATCTGTTCCTCCGCTGCTTGTCTCATATCGAAGCATAAGCCCTATGCCTAGCCCAATGATAGCTCCGCCAATTAACGAACTACTGAGAATGGAAATAGAAAATGCCTTTTTTAATGGACTCAACCAATCCATAAAAAGAGAAGTCAAAAGTAATCCATGGATGCTGCTATAGAAAAAGTGACGCTCATAACACCAAGCATATATAAATAAAGGAATACTAAGAACTAACATGGATAACCCCGTTTGAAAGCCCAAAAAATAATGAATAATAAGAGCAATTCCAATAACACCGCCATCTATTAAATGATATGGAACTAAAAAACCATTAATTCCAATACCTATCAAAAAGCTACCAACGATTACAGCCATCACTTTTTGGAATTTAATAAAATCACCTTACCTCCCATTCGATATTCGATATTCCCTAATATATGTCCAAGTTAGAACGTCAAGAATATACCTGTAAAATTTTTTTCCTCAGCACCCTTACTACAATTTTTGACACCACATTTAAAAAGCAGAGCCCTTAATGGGTCCTGCTTCATCATCTCTATCTAACAAAGACACTAATTATATAAATCAATATAAAATAAGCCCAGTCCAATGACTGGGCACTTACACCATTATTTCAATTCTAACAACACTACATTTTCAACATGTGTAGTCATCGGGAACATGTCGACAGGTTGGATATCAACTGCTTTATATCCGCCTTCTTCTAAAATATGAAGGTCCCGTGCCAAGGTTCCTGGGTTACAAGATACATAAACGACCTTTTTAGGTTTCATCTCAATGATTGTGTTTAGAAGAGATTCTTCACAACCTTTACGAGGTGGATCAACAACGATGACGTCTGCCGTGTTACCCTTTTGATACCATTCAGCAATGACGTTTCCTGCATCACCAACGATGAATTCTGCATTTGTGATTTCATTTAATTCAGCGTTGCGGCGTGCATCTTCAATCGCTTCTGATACAACTTCCACACCAATAACCTTTTTCGCTTTTTGTGCTAAGAATAATGAAATGGTACCAATGCCACAATAAGCATCAATCACCGTTTCTTCGCCCGTTAGACCAGCATAACTAAGTGCTTTATCATAAAGAACCTTCGTTTGATCAGGATTAATTTGATAAAAGGATTTTGCGGAAATCGCAAATTTCACGTCACCGATCAAATCATAGATCACTTCGTTACCCCATAACAAAGTCATGTTGTCGCCCAAGATAACATTTGTTTTCTTCGAATTTACGTTTTGGACGATTGATTTCACCTGTGGAAGACGTTCAACGATTTCCTTCACGATTGTTTCGATGAAAGGGATACTTTTCGTTCTTGTAACGAGTACTATCATTAATTCGCCTGTTTGCTTGCCATAACGAGCCATAATGTGACGCAATACACCTTTATGGGTTTTTTCATTGTAAGCAGGGATACCAAGTTTACTGATGATTTCTTTTACAACTTGAACAGCTTCACTAATCACTTCATTTTGGATAATGCTTTCTTTCGTTTCTACAATTTCATGTGTCCGTGGTTTAAAGAATCCCGCTATTAGCTTGCCGTCCTTTTCACCAACAGGCACTTGGGCTTTGTTACGATAATGAGTTGGGTTTTCCATACCAATTATCGGGTGTACCTTCACATCCTCAAGTTTTCCAATGCGAGTCATCACTTCACGGACTTGTTTTTCTTTGAATTCCAACTGTCCTTCATAGCTCATATGATGTAGCTGACAGCCACCGTATTTATGAAAGTCTTCAGTTGTAACCTCAACTCGATATGGACTATTTTCTATAATCTCCATCAAACGTCCGAAGCCATAACCCTTATTTGTCTTCATTACTTTAACTTTTGCCTTTTCACCAGGAAGGGCGTTCTGAACAAAGATCGGATAGCCATCAACTTTAGCTACTCCAGCCCCTTCGTGCGTTAAATCTTCGAATAAAACCTCTATAATATCATTTTTAGCAATGGGTGCTGTTTTTTTCATATCATCTTCTCTTTTCTTTTATAAGCTAGCCTGTATTTTACCACATTCAGAGCCTTGCCACAAAACGACTCACCAATTTACATTGGTTTTCATAAAATAATAGTAGAAGGAATTATGTTTTTTCATAGTTCCATGTATAAAATCGAGGTAAAAAAAGAAAAATAAGGAAAAATAGATGAGGTGAAGAAATGGGTTTGTTTAACTCTATATCTGCCTGGAATGCAAACAGGCTAGAAAAACATCGAGTAAGCATGGAAGAAAAGGGCCTCTGTCCGGATTGTTATGGGCGAGGATACAGCTCTTTCGTACCAACGGAATATCATTTTTCCGATATACACGACTGTCCCGGCTGCAACGGAACCGGAGTTTATGCTGATTGGGCTGCGATGAACGGACAGCAAATGTAGATCCCATTCCACTAAGAAAAGTTCAATGAATGGTGGAAGAAGTGATATATCAAAAACACACGTAAAAAGGACCCCCTGTTAAACAAGGGGTTCTTCTAATTTTTTCACCATATATCCAAATTCATAGCCACTTATCATAATGGTTTTTATTTTTTTATATCCTAACCTGTTATAGAGACGATTTGCCCCTTCATTCACATCTTCAACGACTAAAGAAACCCTTGGGTAGCCTTTTTCCTTAGCATACTCCTCAACATATTGAATCAGTGCACTTCCAATTCCTTTCCCTTGAAAATGCGGGTCAACACATAATGTATCCAGATAAAAGTCATCACTCTCTGCTTCCTTGTCGAGTGTAATACTCGAATCTTTCATTTTCCGCCGTAATCGTTCAACTATTGGTTCATCTAACCCTTTAGCATCTTTTCCATGATAGGCAATGATCAGTCCAGATACTTCCCCATTATGTTCACTAACGAAGGTATTTTCATAGCTGATTCGATTTCCACTTTTTCTAAAAAAATCGGCAAGAACGGCGAGTATTGTTTCTTCATCTGTTTCGCCAGTTAACTCCTCGGCAATTTCCTTTATCGCAAGTCGTGTTAATAC
>NZ_JBFUIB010000086.1:0-12655 GCF_056402095.1 Peribacillus sp. P4_C12 | reverse complement strand
CGATGAAAATCGAGTTTGTCTACAGTTTTTTTGAGGGGTTGTAAAAATTCGAACGTTGATTTCCACTCCAGGCACTCGCTTTCCGCGGSCGGTCCGGGAGCCTCCTCGGCGCCATTGCGCCTGCGGGGTCTCCCTTGGACGCGCTTTTCCCGCAGGAGTCTCGTACCTTCCGTTCCAATCAACTTTGTTTTAACATTTAGATAGAACTCCTTTTGTCTACAAACTGAGAGTCGGTATATTACCGGCTCTTTTCTTATGTATTTTTTGCTGGGCTACCGAATAAGAATTAACTTCTTGAATATTTACAAATCCACCCCATTCTGATTCTTTTGATTTACCTTTTTTTTATGTTTATGGTTATATGTGCTAAAAGAATGGTTTTTTAAAAGAAAGGAGGAATTTGTTCTTCATTAAAGAAAATATATTAAAATGAACTTGTTTATTGACAAGGAATGGGGGTAAATAAAAGTAACGAACTAATTATAAAAATATGAGGGTTAAGATGAGAGTTAAATGAGAATGATAGCTAGGTATTTTCAATTAGAAAAAGTGGATTAAAATGTATTACATAAAAAAATGAATTAGCTATAGTACAGGCTAAACAAGAAGTTTTAAAGGATTTTTTCAATTTTGAAAAAGGGTATTCATTTTAAATAAATTAGTGTATAATTAACATTATGAAATACTTATTTAAAATTATTTCAAATTAGAGTGGTACTTATGAATACTAATAGTAGATTTCCCCTCATAGATCACCGATTCTATATTTAGGGAGTGTGAGTAAACATGGTAACATTATATACATCGCCTAGTTGTACTTCATGCAGAAAAGCAAAAGCATGGTTAGAGGAACACGAAATTGGATATAAAGAGAGAAACATTTTTTCAGAACCGCTTACTATTGATGAGATTAAAGAGATTCTGCGTATGACTGAAGATGGTACGGATGAAATCATCTCAACAAGATCAAAAACTTTCCAAAAATTAAACGTAAATTTGGAGAGCCTGCCTCTTCAAGAATTATATAAATTGATTAAGGAAAATCCAGGACTGTTAAGACGTCCAATTATCCTTGATGAGAAAAGGCTTCAAGTTGGATATAACGAAGATGAGATTAGACGCTTTTTACCACGTAAAGTTCGTACGTTCCAGTTACGAGAAGCACAACGTATGGTCAATTAATAAGGTTTTCAAGCTCTGCCGAGAATTGTGCAGAGCTTTTTCTTTATACATAACTGAATTCGCACTTAAATTTCACCTTTTAATCTGGATTTTAGGAAAATGCACCTTTTTGATATTCGCATTCGATTTGGCTACAGTTGGTCACCTTTAAAGATAAAAGGTGAATGTAACTCGCGATTTTGTGTATATAATAGAACATAAACTTTAGCATTAACTAAAATTAAAGGAAGCTCCGATATAGTTGCATGCGGATGAATTTTTTTATAGAATGAATGGAATATTAGGCAAACAATTGTTTTTTAGAAAAGTAATGTTTTTTATTTCCCTTCTTAAAGGTTTTGTCATAAAATGATGTAAAATAGTCTGTTTTAATGACTAACATGATTTACAGTATTCACTTACGGGTAAAGAGCTTTTAAGAGCAATTTTCGCTTGGGGGTTATTATCCCTTCAAAATGAGAAAGGAAGGGAGAGGGGAATCATGGAAATCGAACGCATTAATGACGATACAGTTAAATTTTATATTTCCTATATAGATATTGAGGAAAGAGGCTTTGATCGCGAAGAGATTTGGTACAGTCGTGAAAGAAGTGAGGAGCTTTTTTGGGAAATGATGGATGAAGTGCATCAAGAAGAGGAATTCATGATTGAAGGACCTTTATGGATTCAAGTTCAAGCTCTTGAAAAAGGCTTGGAAGTTTTGGTCACAAAAGCCCAACTTGCCAAAGATGGTCAGAAACTCGAGCTGCCTCTTTCAGAAGATAAATTAAAGGATTTGAATGTATCAGAGAAGATGGATACACTTCTTGACCAACATTTTCATGATAAGGATGAAGAAAGCGGTATTACCTTTGAAGATGGAATGATTGAGTTCATCACAATATTCGAAGATTTTGAAGATGTTATTTCTTTAAGTAAGCGTCATGGCTTGGATAGCTGGACAACGAAACTTTATGTTTATCAAAATAAATATTACCTCTATATCGAATTTTCCGAGGCCGAAATTGACGAGGAAGAAATTGATAATATTTTAAGTCTTTTATTGGAATACAGTCAGGAGTCACCGATAACCGTACACATGCTAGACGAGTACGGTAAAATAGTGATAGAAAATGATGTATTCGCAACGGTTGATAAATATTTCGTATAACTAATAACTGTGGAGCCGATTTCAGTAGAAATCGGTTTTTTCGCCCTAGAATGAATATTTTTACCTTAGACAGGAAGTTCTTATTAGAGTGTGCCTGTGTTTGTTAATTGGAGGTAGTCTAGGTGAAGAATAAAGTCGGCATTAGTCTGCTTATTCTCTTGTTGGGTAGCACATGGTATTTTCTATTAAAGGAGGTCAATGGAGGGCTTTTCGGTTATTTCAGTCTGATATTGACTCTTTTCTTGGTGATTATTGGATTTATCATCTTCCTCGAAAATCGGGATCCCGCCCATACCATAGCGTGGCTTGTTGTATTTGGTGCTTTCCCAATTATCGGTTTCATGTTTTATTTTTTGTTTGGACGTAATTTCCGGAAAGAACGGATATTTCGTAAGAAATATTTTTTAGATAAGCAAAGTTTCGTAAAAATAGACAGCGAAGCAGAACTTAATTATCGGAAATTTAAGGAGATGGAGGAGCACCCCCAGAAGTTATTTTCTCTTGCACAAAGGCTTGGGAATAGTCCCATCTCATTTACAACTGAAACTCGAATTTTAACAAATGGAGAGGAAACATTTTCTAATATCATCCAGGAATTAAAAAAAGCCAAACATCATATCCATTTAGAATATTATATTGTTAGGGATGACCATATTGGTGGTGTTCTAAAGGATGTATTGATACAAAAAGTAAGAGAAGGGGTAAAGGTTCGTTTTATATATGATGCGGTTGGCTCTTGGAAGTTAGCCAGATCCTATATTTATGAGCTGAGGAATGTAGGGGTCGAAATTGTTGCTTTTGGCCCGCTGCGTCTCCCTCTATTAAATAATAAATTCAACTTTCGTAACCATCGAAAAATAATTGTGATAGATGGGTCTGTCGGTTTTATGGGGGGACTCAATATAGGTGATGAATATTTGGGACGTAATCCGAATTTTGGATTTTGGCGTGATACGCATCTTATGGTGAAGGGAGAAGCAGTAAGGACGTTACAGCTCATTTTTTTACAGGACTGGTATTACAGTACCGACCATAGCTTTTTATCGGATGAATATCTCCAAACGAGCCTGCCGCTTCATCATGAACATGGTGGTGTACAAATGATTGCAGGTGGTCCGGATAGTGAGTGGACAATCATTAAGAGCATTTTTTTTAAGATGATTACATCTGCAGAAGAGTCTGTATGGATTGCATCTCCTTACTTCGTTCCTGATGACGATATTTTTCAGGCATTAAAGGTTGCCGCTTTGAGTGGTTTGGATGTCAGGCTGCTCGTTCCGAAGAACCCTGATAAGCGTATTGTATTTCATGCTTCCAGAACGTACTTTCCAGAAATGCTTGCGGCTGGAGTCCGGATTTTTCAATATAATGAAGGGTTCATGCATAGTAAAATTGTCATCGTTGATCATCAACTGGCTTCAATTGGGACAACCAATATGGATATGAGGAGTTTTCACTTGAATTTTGAGGTCAATGCCTTTCTCTACCGGACGGAAAGTACACAACACCTGGTGAATGACTTTTTGGAAGATATAAAGGTTTCACAAGAAGTGAATATAGATGAGTTCACCAAACGGAATATGGGGTTGAAAATACTTGAGTCCACTTGCAGATTACTTTCACCACTTCTTTAAGTGCTTACATCTTTTAATGCCGATCAGGCATTTTTTTTTTGCTTAAATTTAAAAGGAATCCTATGTGATAATAGCGAATGGATATAAATTAAAGAGGTGATGTATGATAACTGCGATAAAAAAGGATGGGACTTGGATTACCCTTCCTGAAAAAATGACAGCAAACTTGCTTGCTGAATTGAGAATGTCAACAGATTATTACTGTCCGTGCTGCAAAGCAGAAATGACAATCAAGGCTGGAATGATTAAAATCCCCCATTTTGCCCACAAAAATAAATCTTCGTGCCGCGCTTCGTCGGAACCGGAATCCGCTTATCATTTAATGGGGAAAAGAAAATTGTTTCATTGGTTTTTATCACACCACTATCAAGCTGATTTAGAAGCCTACCTTCCTGAAATAAGGAAAAGGGCAGATATCTTAGTAACGATAGGAGGTATACGCTATGCAGTAGAATTCCAATGTTCCGTTATTTCCGAGACTGAATTCATAGAACGAACAAACGCCTATCAAAGTGTCGGTATCAAACCAATTTGGATCCTAGCAGCTAAACACTTGAAAAGAAGGAATCTGCATGAATTCAGTTTATCAGGCTTTCATTGGTTGTTTGTTACTGGCAGCTACCATCACCCGTTTCTTTGGATGTATTGTCCAGAAACTAACCAATTATCAGCTTTAAAAAACCTCACCCCTTTTTCCCCTAGAAACGTGTTTGCCGAATTAACTACAGCTTCATTAGTGATACTCCCACCTAGTCAGATATCGCCTCGAAACTGCTTCAGCTTTCCTTTTCTACCTGCTTGGAGAAGTAAACGAAAAAACTGGTGCCTTCACCGTATGAAAACTGCACAGAGAAGTGATTCATTTTTCCAGGGACTCTATTCACATCATATTTCGCCTGCGACGATTCCTATTGAAATAGGGGTGCCGGTTAGAGGAATGCTTTTGATCGAAACACCGCCGATAGAATGGCAAGCGTGGCTTTACATGGACGTGTTTCAAAAGAAAAGGCCTGGGGAAAAGATTATTATGAATGATGTTATCTATTTTTTTAAGAAGCGGGCAAAAAACGGAGGAATAAGGTTCAGATCATTGCCCTTGCTTAAGAAAATAGACATAGAGTATCCTGTTAGGCAATATATTCAGCTTTTAGAGCAAATGGGTTTAATATCAGAGTTGGAAGAAGGGGTTTTTAAAGTTGTGAATCATTTCTCCCTTCCTTCGAATAGTGATGAAAGTCAAGTGATGGAAAGAATTTTTTATAATGAGCATAGGTTGATGATAGAAAAGGGGAATATCCATAATAATGAGTGATACCATCGCGATTTACCTTGAATTCAGATGAAAGGGCAGGATTATTTTTGTTAATGGAGAAATAGTAAGAAGAAGGATTTTTATACTTTAAGAAAGCGTGATTGTTGTATATAGTAAATACAACGTTCAATCCGGTTTAAGGAAAGGGTTAGCTAACTGGAAAGTTTTCTATAGAATGGAGAGGAAATTATTATGACACAAGAAACAAAAGTAAATACATTGCCCTCAAGAAGTGAAATTGCAGCTGAAGATACTTGGAGGCTGGAAGATATCTTCGCGACTGAAGAAGACTGGGAAGCTGCCTTCAAAGCTGTAAAAGAAGACCTTAAGAAAGCGGATGTGCACAAAGGAACATTAGGTGAAAGCGCTGAAAAGTTATTTAGAGCCCTGCAATTCCAAGATGAAGTATTTGAGAAGCTAGGGAAAGTTTATTCTTACTCACATATGCGCAATGATCAAGATACAACCAATCCTTTTTATCAAGGAATGGAAGACCGTGCAAAAGCTTTATACGCCCAGGCAGCAGCGGCATTTTCTTATATGGTTCCTGAACTATTGAGTATTGACGAAAGCAAAGTGGCTGGATTTTTAGAAGAAAAAGAAGAATTGAATTTATATAAACATTCATTGGAGGAAATTAGTCTTCAGAGGCCTCATATCTTGTCTGCTGAGCAGGAAGCTTTATTGGCACAAGCATCAGAAGTACTCGATGCATCAGGTAATACTTTCGGCATGCTTAACAATGCAGATTTGAAATTCCCGACCATCAAGGATGAAGAGGGGAATGAAGTGGAAATAACTCACGGAAGGTACATTCGTTTCCTTGAAAGTGAAGATCGTCGTGTACGTGAGGATGCATTTAAAGGGGTATATAGTAAGTATGGAGAGTTTCGCAATACATTTGCTTCAACCCTGTCAGGTGAAGTGAAGAATCATAATTTCAATGCGACAGTTCGAAAATATGATTCGGCACGCCATGCGGCTTTAAGTAACAATAACATTCCGGAGACCGTATACGATAATCTCGTTAAAACAGTCAATGACAATTTGCCGTTACTGCACCGTTATCTTGAATTACGTAAAAAAGTATTAGAATTAGATGAACTTCATATGTATGATTTATTCACTCCGCTTGTAAAAGAAGTGAAAATGGAAGTGACATATGAGGAAGCGAAAGATTATGTCCTTAAAGGCCTTGCTCCACTTGGGGAAGACTATTTAAATGTTTTAAAAGAAGGATTTGAAAATCGTTGGGTTGATGTGCATGAGAACAAAGGGAAACGAAGCGGTGCCTATTCCTCTGGTACATACGGGACGAATCCTTATATTTTAATGAACTGGCAGAATAACGTGAATAACTTATTCACTCTCGTTCATGAGTTTGGGCATTCGGTCCATAGCTTTTATACACGTAAATATCAGCCATACCCATACGGAAATTACTCTATTTTTGTAGCAGAAGTTGCATCGACATGTAACGAAAATCTATTGAATGATTATTTATTAAATACAATCGAGGATGAAAAGAAACGCATCTATTTATTAAATCATTATTTAGAAGGCTTCCGTGGTACGCTGTTCCGCCAAACGATGTTTGCTGAGTTTGAACATACAATTCATTTGAAAGCTCAAAATGGAGAGGCATTAACAGCAGATATGCTTACGAAGGAATATTATGAACTAAACAAGAAATACTTTGGAGAGAATGTAGCCATTGATGAGGAAATCGGTCTGGAATGGGCTCGAATTCCACATTTCTACTACAATTACTACGTTTATCAATATGCGACTGGTATCAGTGCAGCTACAGCCTTAAGCAAGCAAATTCTAGAAGAAGGAGAACCAGCTGTCAAAAGGTATTTGGAGTTCTTAAAATCAGGAAGCTCCGATTATCCAATTGAAGTTCTCAAAAAGGCTGGCGTCGATATGACAAAAGCAGAGCCAGTGCAAGAAGCCATGAATGTATTTGAAGAAAAATTAAATGAGTTGGAAGAACTTTTGGCTAAATAAGAATCGGAAAAAGGACCCGCATAGATGCGGGTCCTTTTCAGCTTTCGTTATAATCCTCTAAAACGATTTCTTTGATTCAAACTGTGAAGAATAATGAAAAAAACAAAAAATAAAATAGGGGAGGTGAAATACAGAGGAATGAGATTCATGATACCGAGTAGCTGGACGAACAGCGACCCTATTAAGAGAATTAGTAAAATAGTGCCTTTCAATTTGGCCACCTCCAACCTGATAGAAGTAGAAAATCTGAAGCCTCCTTATAAGATTTTATGTTTTAGAATAGGCAGTATTCTAAGAATATGACAATAATGTGAAATGACGCACAAAGTGCTTGCGTTAGATAAGTATTATCTGATATAGTACAGATATAGAAGTTATCACATCCAAACATATACCCCTTTGTTTGATCGTCGTGAAATTTCTCCCATCCCCTTTGTTCGTATAAATAGATGAAAACTCCGGCAAATTTCGCGATTTGCCGGGGTTTTTTTCATTAGAAAATATACAATCCATACTTTCAGTGATAAATATAGTAAAAAATGCAGGTATTTAAGGGAATTCACTTCTGTAAATTGATTTTGAGATCTGTGAATACGTTTGCAAAAAATATTATGTTTTATTAATAAAAAATATACAAATACATAAAAAATAAGAAGGGTGGCGTGAATATATTGTGAACTTTTTCACAATATATTCACGCCATCTTCAATTATAAAATGAATTTTCAACACTTATTTTGAAAAAGGCTCCAAATCAAGGGTTTTTTGATTATATTAATAAGGAACTGCAAATATAGAAAAAATATTTTATGTACAAATTGTGAAATGTTACACAATGTAGTTGAAATAAAGGTGGGTTATCTGTTATATTATTTATTGTGAAGTGAATCACAAACAAACTTATACCCCTTTGTTTGATCGTGAAAAGTTCTCCGATCCCCTTATTTCTTATAAAAAAACCATGCAAATGATTAATTTGCATGGTTTTTCCCTTTTTATAGTTAAAAAAGAAGCAGTCATTCTAATGACTGCTTCTCTGTATATCTCCAAAATGTTCCGTATTTAGCTGGGATTTTTTCAGCAACTTGTTTTAAAACAAGTTTCTTCATTTCTAACTCGACGTTATTTTTGTTCATATTGTAAACCGTTTCGATTTCTTTAGTAGCAACTAGTTTAAAACAACTTAAAAATGCTTCGAGCGATGGCGGTTCAGCAGGGGCAGGAAGACCATTCAGCATGTCTTCCAAAATTTGTACATATACCTCGTAAGAATAGACACCCGAAACTTTTATTCCTTCTTCTTCAATATTTTGATTAAAAAAGACAAGCGATGGTATTTCTGTTACTTCCATTTCGCTTGTGATTTTTAAGTCACATTGAAAGCCCTTTGCTGCACTGGAAGAATTGATATCATGTAGAAATTCCTCAACATCTAATCCTACGGTTTTGGCACAATCGGTCAGGACTTCAATATTAGAAATATCCCTTTTTCCAATGAATACATGCTCTTGAAGCTGTCTTAAAAAGCGAATCGCTAGTTTTCTGCCCTGTAATTCGGCTGCTTTAATGGCAATGGAAGCTGAATATGGAGAAGAGATTGGGTTTTCTAACCAAAGGCTTCCGTCACAGGACATTCCCGAGCGGCTGGCAGTCTTTTCCCAAACTTGAGCAAGGTTTTCGTAATTTTTATTTTTCCCCATATTAAGAGAATCGATTTTACCGCTTAAAACATGGCGTAAGCTGAATAATTGGCCATATTCTATCTGTAATTTTCTTATAATTGGTTCTAAGCCCCAGCACTCGGGACAAAGTGGATCAACAAAAACATAAATTTCAATTGGCTTTTTTCCTATATCATAACAATGCTGTGTCTTTATCCAATCGGAAATATTGAAAACTGGTTTATGTGCGCTCAACTGTCTTCTCCTTTCCCGTCCATACCGGATGTATTGATCATATGTTGTGCCGTCAAATAGAGGCGGTGATAGAAAAACTCCCGTATTTCACCCTCAAGGCCTACTTCGTCCATAGCTTGATACATGCAGGAAAGCCATGCTTTCGCACGTTCTGGTGTTATTTCAAAAGGTATATGTCGAGCCCGCAACATAGGATGACCGTGTTCTTCAGTATATAAAGAGGGTCCACCTAAATATTGAGTCATAAATTGTTTTTGTTTACGGACCGTTTCTGTTAAGTCGTCAGGGAAAATCGGCTGCAAATCCGGGTGTTGACTAACGTTGGAGTAAAACACATCAATTAACTTGTGTAATTGCCCTTCTCCAATTAATTCATATGGTGTAGGGTTCCCTTGCATCATGCTGATTACTCCTTTTAAAAGAAAGATGGTTGATATTTATTCATATTTTAACAATGACGTACTCATAA
This sequence comes from Peribacillus sp. P4_C12, assembly GCF_056402095.1. Lineage (NCBI taxonomy): Bacteria > Bacillati > Bacillota > Bacilli > Caryophanales > Bacillaceae > Peribacillus > Peribacillus sp. P4_C12. The sequence continues at coordinate 2,983 of NZ_JBFUIB010000086.1, read as the reverse complement.
AACAATTATATAGCTTGAAGAAAGTTTTACATCTGTATTATGACAAGGGAAAATAAATAAAAAAACCGCTTTTTTGGCGGTTTTTTAAATCTGTGTGAGGTGTAAATATAGCTATATCTTTCCACTAAAAAAAGCTGACCCAATTAAAATTAAGGGCCAGCTTTTTTTAGCTAGAAAATGTGGTGAAAACTTTTTGAACATAGTTTTGTGTTTCTTTAAAAGGTGGAATGCCGTTATATTTATCGACATTACCTGGTCCGGCATTATAAGCAGCAAGGGCAACTTGGATATCTCCGTTATAACGAGTTAGCATTTGGCTCAAATATTTACTCCCACCCATAATGTTTTGTTCTGGATCTGTGATATCATCCACACCTAGGCTACGGGCAGTTGCGGGCATTAACTGCATAAGGCCTGCAGCACATGCATAGCTAGTAGCTTTAGGATTAAAGTTCGATTCTTGTTTAATAACTGATTTAATTAGTTTTTCTGGGAGATTATATAAAGTGGCCGCCTGCCTGATGATGTCATCATAATTTGTAACAGTTTCGCTAGTTTTATGGCTAGTATTGGTGGTTTTTAACGGATTTATAGATGTCAGGTTGGTGGATTGAAGAATGGATTTTGCTTCAGTTTCCACATTAGACAGCAAGGATCCCAATGACTGCGATGTACCTTTTAAAGTATCACTCGAAACCAGTTCCGACAGCATGTCCTGGAAAATGGATTGAGATGAATTAGTATTTGTGATGTCGCCAGTTGTGAATTTCTGGATGGACAGCAGTTCAATAAATGTCTTGAAATCTTGGATTTTCAAACGCTCCACCTCCAAATTTGGGTTTGGTCAGGATTAGTCCTGGAATTTGGCCATATAAAACCTCTTAACTTTATTTTCGGTTTTTCTTACCGGAATTTGAAGGGTTTCTAGGAGAGTAAGGAAAATTTTTTTTCCAGTTTCAGCATCTGTTACTTCGTATTCAAGCTCAAAGTCTTCCTGATTCACATACAAACTGTGGTCTAAAACAAGAATCCCTCCTTGGTATGGAAATTCAAAACGGTCTGTTTGTAGGGTCCCAAAGCAAGTAAACTCATTAGGATTGAGCCCGCTTTTGAGAATTAGATGCTTGATTGGCCCTTCAGGAAAAGTATTATGGTTTAGAAATAAATAAGCGGTTTCCTTAGTTATATCTTGATTCGTTTCTAATAGTCCTTCTGTTGCCGGTTGTTTTAATGTTAGCTCGTATCGTTCATTTTTTTCCCTGATTCGAAGTGCAGAGTTTTGATTTTTTAAATTGAATTTCAATGTATCAAAATAATGATTTTGCTGAGATTTAAAGTTCGAGGTGTTGATTTGAAAATAATCAATTAGTTGACTAAACTCCTTTTCATTTAAAAGGTTTTTAAATTCAATTTCAATATGCTGGTTCATGTGTTTCCTTCCTTTCTGCCTGTTATCTTAGATTAATCATATAAGAACCATTCCTGCTGTCAAATTGACTACAATAATTTTTAGTTATTGTACTTGAATATTTAGGAATCAATTGCCGGATATGATAAAATATAAACGTTAAGCATGATGAAGTGGATTACAGTATATAGGGAAATTATACATATAATTATTTCTGGACGATTTTAAAGATCCATGTGTAAAGGCAGTTAGCTATAGAGCTGCCGGATTAGAGAGAAGAATCGAAGCGTCCTGCCCATACCAGAGTTGAACAGGCGCTTTTTCGATAGATATAGGTGGTGTGGCAATGGAGAGTTGGGACGATTTCTTGGCGCCTTATAAACAGGCTGTTGAAGAATTAAAGGTTAAGTTAAAGGGATTAAGGAAACAGTTTGAAAGAGAGAATATTCACTCGCCTATCGAATTTGTAACAGGCAGAGTAAAGCCGATTGTCAGCATTTTGGATAAGGCGAGTCAGAAGGATATTCCGATTGATAAATTAGGCACTGAAATACAAGATATCGCAGGCCTTCGGATGATGTGTCAGTTCGTGGATGATATCGAACAGGTTGTAGAGCTTTTACGCGGTCGCAATGACTTCGAAATAGTCGAAGAGAGGAATTATATTTCTCATAAAAAAGCAAGCGGCTACCGTTCTTATCATGTTGTCATACGCTATCCGGTTCAGACAATTCATGGCGAGAAAAACATTCTTGCTGAAATTCAGATTAGGACCTTAGCGATGAATTTTTGGGCGACGATTGAACACTCGTTAAATTATAAATATAAAGGTATTTTTCCGGAAGATATTCAAATACGGTTGAAACGAGCAGCAGAAGCAGCATTTCTGCTGGATGCAGAAATGTCGCAAATACGTACGGAAATTCAGGAAGCACAGCGTCTTTTTTCAAGAAAAAAAGATTCTTAAAAACGATAATAGTGAAATAAGAAGAAATCTAAAATAGTAAGGTGGGATTATATGAAATTTGCGATTACGTCAAAAGGAGATGCGAAATCTAATACTTTAATGCAAAGGATGAGAACGTATCTTCAGGACTTTCATTTGGAATATGACGAAGATCAGCCGGATATTGTAATTTCGGTCGGTGGTGATGGTACATTGTTATATGCTTTTCATCGTTATAAGAACCGCTTAGATAAGACAGCCTTCGTTGGAGTACATACAGGTCATCTTGGGTTTTATGCAGATTGGACCCCGGATGAAATTGAAAAATTGGTGATAGCATTAGCAAAAACACCATTTCAAATTGTTGAATATCCGCTACTTGAAACTATTGTCCGATATCAGCATGGAGGGCGTGAAGCAAGATTTTTGGCATTAAATGAATCTACAGTCAAAAGTGTTGAAGGAACCCTTGTCATGGATGTGGAAATACGTGGCCAGCACTTTGAGACGTTCCGTGGTGATGGTTTATGTATTGCGACACCGTCAGGAAGCACAGCTTATAATAAAGCGCTTGGGGGAGCGATTGTCCATCCTTCGATTGATGCAATCCAGATTACCGAATTGGCATC
>NZ_JBFUIB010000085.1:0-12770 GCF_056402095.1 Peribacillus sp. P4_C12 | reverse complement strand
TAAGGATGCAGGTCCTTCCACACCGGTTGAAATCACTGGTTTAAATGAAGTTCCACAGGCAGGGGACCGTTTCATCGTCTTTGAAGATGAAAAAACAGCCCGTCAAGTTGGGGAAGTTCGTGCGCAAAGACAGCTTGCTTCACAACGTAATGAAAAATCTCGTGTAACGCTTGATACATTGTTCGAGCAAATGAAAGAAGGGGAAATTAAAGAATTGAACATCATCTTAAAAGCGGATGTTCAAGGTTCTGCTGAAGCAGTTGCCGCTTCCCTGAATAAAATAGAAGTAGAAGGCGCAAAAGTGAAAATTATTCACACTGGCGTCGGGGCTATTACAGAGTCTGACATTATCCTAGCTACTGCTTCTAATGCAATCGTCATCGGATTTAACGTCCGTCCTGATGTGAATGCGAAGCGTGCGGCTGAATCAGAAAATGTTGATGTCCGCCTTCACCGTATCATTTATAAAGCTATCGAAGAGATCGAGTCGGCTATGAAAGGGATGCTTGACCCTGAATTTGAAGAAAAAATTATCGGTCAGGCTGAAGTTCGTACGACTTTCAAAGTATCTAAAGTTGGTRCGATCGCTGGTTCTTATGTTACAGAAGGAAAAATCACACGTGATAGCGGCATTCGCTTAATTCGTGAAGGTGTCGTCATTTACGAAGGTGAAATTGATGCATTGAAACGTTTTAAAGATGATGTAAAAGAAGTGGCAACGAACTATGAGTGCGGTATTACCATTAAAAATTACAATGACCTTAAAGAAGGCGACGTAATTGAAGCTTATGTAATGGAAGAGATAGAGCGTAAATGATCGTTGGCTCTGTCCAATGTGAGTGCATCATCTATGACACMCATTCTTTGAAAGAAAAACGAGCCGTTTTGCAGCGTGTTATGACACGGCTTAAACAGAAGTTCAATATATCGGTAGCAGAAACGGATTTTCAGGATCTATGGCAACGAACAAAGATTTCTATCGTAACCGTTTCATCTTCAAGGAAGGCTACTGAGAGAGAACTTCAAAATGCCCTTAAATTTCTAGATTCTTTTCCGGAAATAGAGCGAACAATAACAGATATAGACTGGCTTTAGGCTAGCGAGGTGATATTATGAGCCTTCGTGCAAATCGTGTTGGCGAACAAATGAAAAAAGAGCTGAGTGAAATTATCGGCCGAAAAATTAAAGATCCAAGAATCGGATTTGTAACAGTAACAGATGTTGACGTTACAGGCGATCTACAACAGGCAACTGTTTATATTTCCGTGTTGGGTGATCAGGAACAACGGGAAAAAACTCTTCAAGGCCTTGCAAAGGCAAAAGGATTTATGCGTTCAGAAATTGGGCAGAGAATCCGTCTTCGCAAAACCCCGGAACTGTTTTTTGAATTTGATGAATCGGTTGATTACGGAAATCGAATCGAATCGTTAATTTCACAAATCAATTCAGAGGAAAAACCGGCTGGAAAAGACGAATAATAAGCAAGCAGTAAAAGGAGGTCGACTCAATAAGTGCTTTGCACTTCTTGGAGTCGATCTCTTTTTTTTAAAATGATCGGAAAACGTAGCAAAAAGCAAAAGACACCTTTCGAATTTAAGTTCATATTGTTTGTGCAAGCTGACAGAGGTGCTTCCGCTTTTAGAAAATGAGGTGAAAGTGTGAACGGTATTCTACCATTATGGAAACCAAAGGGATTGACATCCCATGATTGTGTTTTTAAATTAAGGAAGATATTAAAAACAAAAAAGGTTGGGCATACAGGCACTTTAGATCCTGATGTCACAGGGGTTTTACCGATTTGTATCGGTAGGGCAACAAAAGTCGCCGAATATTTGACAGAAGCAGGTAAAGCGTATGAAGGGGAAGTGACCCTCGGTTTTTCAACGACAACGGAAGATGCAAGCGGTGATAAGGTAGCTGAAAAAAGGATTACTCAAGTGATTCAGCGTGAACAAATTCTTGAAGTTTTAGAATCATTAACAGGAAAAATTGAACAGACTCCGCCGATGTTTTCAGCTGTTAAGGTAAACGGGAAAAAGTTATATGAATACGCTCGGGCCGGAATCGAAGTGGAGCGACCGACACGGGAGGTTACCATTTACGAAATCACCCTTCTCGATGAACGTTCTGAATTCAAAGGAGAAACCATTTCTTTCCGTTTTCGTGTTAAGTGCAGTAAAGGAACATATATTAGAACGCTTGCTGTCATGATAGGTGAAAAATTGGGATTTCCAGCACATATGTCAGACCTAACGCGGATTGAATCAGCTGGTTTTAAACTTGAAGACTGTATGACATTCGCTGAGGTGGAAGCATTCATGGAAACCGGACAAACAGATGAGTTTCTGCTGCCCTTAGAGCGAGGATTATTTCATTTGCCCAAAATTCAGATTAGTGATAAAGTAGCAAAGAAAGTACTTAACGGTGCGGTATTGGAACAGGCTAAGGATGTTGTTGTTGAGAAAGGTCAGCCTTTTGTAATGGTTGATCCATCTGATAAGGCTATTGCCATTTATCAAATACATCCGACAAAAGAGGGATTAATTAAACCTGTAAAAGTTTTGGCACAAGAATTATAGACCGTTTTGCCGTCGGAAAGAGGAGATTGAAAGGTGAAAGTGATCGCAATAGAGCATCCTCATCAATTTAATTCGGATGATTTTCCGGAGCTTGTAATGGCGCTTGGATTTTTTGATGGCATACATAAAGGGCATCAAATTGTTATTCAAACTGCCAAGCAAAAAGCCGATGAAATGAATCTTAAGTCAGCAGTCATGACATTTGACCCGCATCCTTCCGCAGTATTGGGGAGGAAAACGGAAAATATTCGCTATATTACACCACTCGAAGATAAAATAGATATCATAGAATCGATGGAGATAGATTATCTGTTTATCGTTCATTTCAGCAAGGAATTTGCTTCGGTGTTACCGGAACAGTTCGTTGACGAATATATTGTCGGGCTGAATGTTCGTCACGTTGTAGCCGGCTTTGACTATTCATATGGCCGCTACGGTCAAGGATCGATGGAAGATTTGCCTGTATACGCACAAGGAAGGTTTACGCAGACGGTTGTTGCGAAACAAACACTTGAAGATGAAAAGGTAAGTTCGACCAGAATCAGAGAAACACTTAGTAACGGTAACTTTTACGACTTTTATCATTTGGCAGGCCGCCGTTATTTAACGAAAGGGCATGTCGTTCATGGTGAAAAACGAGGCAGGAAGTTGGGTTTCCCCACTGCTAATATTGAAGTAAGTGACGATTATATATTCCCAGCTGCTGGGGTATATGCTGTCAAGATTAAAATAAACGGCCAATGGTATAATGGGGTTTGTAATGTCGGTTATAAACCTACTTTCCATGAAGAAAAGCCGAAGTATCCAACCGTAGAGGTTCATGCTTTGGAGTTCTCGGGTGATATTTATGGCAATCAAGTTTCGGTTGAATGGCATACTAGGTTGAGAAGTGAGCAGAAATTTTCTGGACTTGAAGCGTTAGTCGCACAGATTGAAACTGATAAGCAAAATGCGTTAGCTTATTTTTCAAAACTGAAAGTATAAACGGTTAGCAATAGACAATACTTGCAATTTTAATGAAAAACATGTATTCTATTGTATGTATGAAAATAACCATTGCTTGGCTAGTCGAGACTCCGACGCTGGCTCGGTAATAGGTGATTTTACAGAATTTTAGGAGGAATAATAACATGGCTATTACACAAGTACGCAAAAACGAACTTATCGCTGAGTTCAGAACTCACGATACTGACACTGGATCTCCAGAAGTTCAAATCGCAGTATTAACAGAAGAAATCAACAACTTGAACGGTCACTTACGCACACATAAAAAAGACCACCATTCACGTCGCGGTCTTCTTAAAATGGTAGGTAAACGTCGTAATCTTTTAACTTACCTACGTAACAAAGACGTTACTCGTTACCGTACACTAATTAACAAATTAGGTCTACGTAGATAATTTTTTCAGGAAGGCGGGAAATTTCCCGCTTTTTTGATGTTAATCAAATGATTTGGACGTGTTCTATTTTTAGGCTAAGCCTTCGTCCTTGGGACTCGGCAGGAGCCGGGTCTTTTTCTATTTATAAATGATTAGGATATACATAATTGAATGAATGAAAATTTTATTCATTTTACTGTTAATGCTTGTTTTTTTCGTGCATAATAGGAATAGTTTGGTTTTAACTTGAGTTCAGTTACTTTCACATATAATGATTTAATCCAATACAGGTTTAGGTAAACTAAGCCTCTAAGTGAAGATTCAGAGAGGGGTTTAATAAATGGGACAGGAAAAACATACGTATTCATTTGACTGGGCCGGCCGTAATGTAACGGTAGAGATTGGCCAATTGGCCAAACAAGCGAACGGAGCAGTTTTAGTCCGTTATGGAGAAACTGCTGTATTAAGTACAGCAACAGCTTCAAAGGAACCTAGAAATGTCGACTTCTTCCCTTTGACAGTCAACTACGAAGAAAGACTGTATGCAGTCGGTAAAATTCCAGGTGGCTTCATCAAACGTGAAGGCAGACCGAGTGAAAGAGCAATTTTAGCAAGCCGACTAATTGACCGTCCAATCCGTCCGCTATTTGCAGATGGCTTCCGGAACGATGTTCAAATTATCAGTATGGTTATGAGTGTTGATCAAGATTGTTCTTCTGAAATGGCAGCGATGCTTGGTTCATCCCTTGCACTTTCAGTTTCCGATATTCCGTTTGAAGGTCCAATTGCTGGAGTTGTAGTCGGAAGAATTAATAATGAATTCATTATTAACCCTACTGTTGACCAACTTGCAAAAAGCGACATTAACTTGACAGTTGCCGGTACGAAAGATGCTATCAACATGGTTGAAGCTGGGGCAAATGAAGTACCAGAAGAAACTATGCTTGAAGCAATTATGTTTGGTCATGACGAAATCAAGAAGGTTATTGCATTCCAAGAGAAAATTGTTGCTGAAATCGGCAAGGAAAAGCTACAAATCGCTCTATACCAAGTGGATGCAGAACTAGAAGCAGAAGTAAAAGGTCATTGTGAATCAGACCTTAACAAAGCTGTACAAGTTCAGGAAAAACATGCTCGTGAAGATGCTATTAAAGAAGTAAAAGATCGCGTGTTGGCTCATTATGAGGAAGAAACTGATGAAGCTAAACTAAAACAAATCAAAGAAATCCTAAATAAATTGGTTAAATCAGAAGTCCGTCGTTTAATTACGGAAGAAAAGGTACGTCCAGATGGCCGTAACCCGGATGAGATTAGACCATTATCATCTGAAGTAACTATTCTGCCTCGTACACACGGTTCTGGTTTGTTCACACGTGGACAAACTCAAGCACTCTCTATCTGTACATTAGGTGCCCTTGGCGATGTACAGATTTTGGACGGTCTTGGAACCGAAGAGTCGAAACGTTTCATGCATCATTATAACTTCCCTCATTTCAGTGTTGGTGAAACAGGCCCGATTCGTGGTGCGGGACGTCGTGAAATCGGACATGGTGCACTTGGTGAAAGAGCATTAGAACCGGTTATACCGAATGATAAAGACTTCCCTTATACAATTAGACTTGTGTCTGAAGTTCTTGAATCTAATGGCTCAACATCGCAAGCAAGTATCTGTGCAAGTACGCTAGCAATGATGGATGCTGGTGTTCCGTTGAAAGCTCCAGTTGCAGGTATTGCAATGGGTCTTGTTAAAACAGGTGAGCACTACACAATCTTAACAGATATTCAAGGCATGGAAGATCATCTAGGAGACATGGACTTTAAAGTTGCTGGAACGTCAAAAGGTGTTACAGCCCTTCAAATGGATATTAAAATTGAGGGTCTTTCAAGAGAAATTCTTGAAGAAGCATTACTTCAAGCTAAACATGGCCGGATGCACATTTTGGAATCAATGATGGCAACAATCAATCAACCGCGTGAGCAATTATCTAAATATGCTCCGAAAATCGTTACAATGTCTATTAATCCAGACAAGATCCGTGATGTCATTGGACCGAGCGGTAAACATATCAATAAAATCATTGAAGAAACTGGCGTGAAAATTGATATCGAACAAGATGGAACGGTATTCATTTCTTCTACAGATGAAGCAATGATTCAAAAAGCGAAGAAAATTATCGAAGATATCGTGCGTGAAGTCGTTGTAGGCGAACTATACTTAGGTAAAGTTAAACGTATTGAAAAATTCGGAGCGTTCGTTGAAATCTTCAATGGTAAAGATGGTTTGGTCCATATTTCTGAACTGGCTGAAGAAAGAGTCGGTAAAGTGGAAGATGTCGTTTCACTTGGCGATGAGCTATTAGTTAAAGTTACTGAGATTGATAAGCAAGGAAGGGTTAACCTTTCCCGTAAAGCGGTCCTTAAAGAACAAAAAGAGGCAGCTAATCCTTCTCAGTCATAATAGAAATGAAAATTCGGCATGCGGTTCCTAGTGAATCTGCATGCTTTTTTGTTTTAAAGGATTCATCGTTATATATGGAAATTCGCAATAAAAGTATGTAAAGTTCTACCTTGTCCGTTTTCTTCATACATTTTTGTATGAAGGGGGCGTAAAAAATGAATAATAAATGGAAGCAGATAGTTGCGATAAGTGCCATTGCAGGTATATCATGGTTATTAGTGCAAAATCCATATACACATATTTATTTGACCCAATTAACAGATCATTCAGTTGCGTCAATGAAGCAGGAAGATGAGCTTCTTGTACAAATAAAAGAATCAACAAAAAAATATGAGATTGCACCACAGGATGCACGAATAGATTCGGTTTGGAAAACCGTTCCTGCATATAATGGCCTAAAGGTAAATATTGATGATTCGTATAAAGCTATGAAGAAGGAGGGCGGATTCGATAAGGATAAACTGGTATATCAACAAGTTCCAGCAAAGATTCATTTAAAGGATCTCGACCCGGCTCCGATTTACCGGGCCCATCCGGAAAAGCCAGTCGTATCATTTTTAATCAATGTGGCCTGGGGTAATGAATACTTACAGGATATGTTGGCTGTGTTAAAAAAACATAATGTCAAGGCAACATTTTTCCTTGAAGGTAATTGGACTAAGAAGAACCCAGAATTGGCGAAGATGATTAAGGGTGGGGGACACGAAATCGGAAACCACTCCTATTCACATCCGAATATGCAAAATATTTCCTCTCAGGCTACACGTGAGGAAATTCGTAAAACGAATGAAGTCATTGAAGCGGTGACAGGTGTGAAGATGAAATGGTTCGCCCCTCCAAGCGGAAGCTACCGAGATGAAACGGTAAAAATCGCGGATTCTCTCGGTTTAAAGACTGTTATGTGGAGTGTGGATACGATTGACTGGCAAAAACCAAGTCCTGAAGTACTTCAACAAAGGGTGCTTTCTAAGGTTCACCCGGGAGCATTTATTTTAATGCATCCTACAGAATCTACCGCGAAATCATTGGAAACGTTAATTATTAATATAGAAAAGAAAGACTTAGATGTTGTTACCGTTTCAGAAGCAGTAGATGAAGAGCGGTTGAATCCATAACGTTATGGTTACGATAGCAGCATAGAATGATTGGGAGGAATGTTAGTTGATTAAGAAATACACTTGTCAAAATGGAGTAAGAATTGTATTAGAAAATATTCCAACAGTACGTTCAGCAGCAATTGGAGTATGGATCAAAACAGGTTCACGAAATGAAACACCAGAATTGAATGGGGTATCCCATTTCCTTGAACATATGTTTTTCAAAGGAACAACTACGAGGAATGCACGTGAAATTGCCGAGTCTTTTGACAGTATTGGCGGACAAGTGAATGCATTTACTTCAAAAGAGTACACATGCTATTATGCAAAAGTTATGGATAACCATGCTAGCTATGCGCTTGAAATCCTTGCTGATATGTTCTTCAACTCCACTTTTGATGAGGAAGAATTGAAAAAAGAAAAAAATGTCGTCTACGAAGAGATTAAAATGTATGAAGATACACCTGATGATATTGTCCATGATCTCTTAAGCAAGGCGGTATACGAAAATCATCCCCTTGGCTATCCAATACTAGGTACAGAAAGTACACTTGAAACATTCAATAGTGAGACATTAAAGAAATATGTTCACGATATGTACACGCCTGATAAAGTCGTCGTTTCCATTGCAGGAAATGTGGATGAAAAATTGATTCAAGAAGTCGAAAGCTACTTTGGCTCGTACCAAGGAGGGGAAGAGCGTCTTGAATTGGTGAAGCCCGCATTCCATGAAAATAGGATCACGCGTAAAAAAGAAACTGAGCAAGCCCATCTTTGCCTTGGTTTTAAAGGGTTAGAAATTGGTAATGACAAAACATACAGCTTGATTACCTTGAATAATATTCTTGGTGGAAGCATGAGTAGCCGTCTATTCCAGGACGTTAGGGAACAACGCGGTCTTGCATATTCTGTCTACTCTTACCATTCCAGCTACCAGGATACAGGTTTGGTGACAGTGTATGGAGGGACAGGCACAAGTCAGCTTGATAGTTTGTATGAAACCATTCAGGAAACACTGGATACACTTAAAAAAGACGGTATCACGGAAAAGGAATTGCGCAATAGTAAAGAGCAACTTAAAGGAAGCTTAAYGCTAAGCCTTGAAAGCACGAACAGCCGCATGAGCCGTAACGGGAAAAATGAGCTTATGCTGGGTGAGCACCGTTCTCTTGATGATATCATTATCAAGATTGATGAAGTGACAGAGAATAGCGTCAATGAAATGGCAAACCAAATCTTCAAGGAACATTCCTTATCATTGGTGAGCCCGCTGGAAAATTGGGACAAATAAAAATTCACAAGCCTGAACTTCTGTTTATTATATAGAAGAGCAGGCTTTTTTTAAAAAAAGATTTTTGAAAATACAAGGACTCTTCGGTAAGTACAATTTTTAGATAAATGCCTTCTAAGTTCACCTTTTTCGGATATAGATTGAATAGAAGGTGAAAAAAGGGGGAGCTTGTATTGAGATTGAGTGAATTAAGTGGTAAAGAAATTGTTGATGTGAACAGAGCGGAGAGATTAGGAGTTCTTGGTCAGACGGATTTGGAAGTAGATGAAACTGGACAAATTACCACGTTGATTATTCCTTCAGTTAAATGGTTCGGGCTCTTAAGAAATGGCAGTGAAATTCGCGTCCCATGGGAGCATATTAAAAAAATAGGAACGGATATGCTCATCATCGATTTTCAGGAGGGACTTCCCATTAAAGATGGCGAGCATATGGACGGATAAACCAATTTATAGCATGGATGGTTACTATTGATACTATTCACCAATATAATAAACGCCTTAGCAGGCATTTGCTAAGGCGTTTTTGCTTTTCTTATCACCGTTTTTTAAGTAAAAACATAAGATGGCATGGTAACTAGAGAATGTAGCAAAAACCGAATTGCTTCTTGAGGAATATTTACCAAGAGGCGAGGGATGTTAGGATCTTTTATATAAAGAAGGTGACGGTTTTAATGCTCACAGGCATGCAAATCGCTGTAATTGGTGGAGATGCGCGTCAACTTGAAGTTGTCCGTAAACTGACAGAGCTTGATGCAAAGCTACTATTAGTAGGTTTTGAACAGCTCGACCATGCTTTTACAGGAGCGGTTAAGGAAAAAATGGAGGATATAAATTTTAATGAATTAGATTCGGTTATTTTACCAGTCCGAGGTACTGATACAAATGGTAAGGTGGAAACGATTTTTTCCAGTGAAGAAGTTGTTTTGAGCGAAGAAATGATAAAAAAGACCCCAGCCCATTGCATTTTTTATTCAGGGATTAGTAATGATTACCTTGATGGAATATTTAAGAAAGCGGACCGCAAACTCGTACTACTATTTGAACGTGATGATGTGGCTATTTACAATTCGATTCCTACTGTTGAAGGAGCAATCATGATGGCCATTCAGCATACGGATTTCACAATCCATGGCTCGAATGTATCTGTTCTCGGACTGGGTAGGGTTGGTATGAGTGTAGCTCGGTCATTCCAAGCCCTTGGAGCAAAGGTAAAGGTTGGAGCAAGAAAAAGCGAAGATATTGCGAGGATTTGTGAAATGGCGTTAACCCCCTTTCATTTAAATGATATTGCTGCAGAAATGAAAAATGTTGATATATGTATCAATACGATCCCTTTTCCGATTATTACGGCCAAAGTAATTGCAAACATGCCCGTCCATACATTAATTATCGACCTTGCTTCAAAACCGGGGGGGACGGATTTTCGTTATGCTGAAAAAAGGGGAATAAAGGCACTTTTGGCACCGAGTCTACCGGGGATAGTTGCCCCAAAAACAGCAGGTCAGATCTTAGCGAATGCACTTGGACTTTTGATTCAAGGTGAGTTCATGAAAAGGAAGGGGAAAAAAATATGAGTCTCCAAGGAAAACGGATTGGTTTCGGATTAACAGGGTCGCATTGCACATATGATGAAGTGTTTCCGGAAATAGAAAAGATTGTAAATGAAGGGGCGGAAGTAATACCAATCGTAACATCGACAGTTCAAAACACGGAAACCCGCTTCGGGAAGGGCGAGGATTGGGTTGAAAGAATCGAAAAATTGACGGGGAATCGTGTCGTTGATACAATCGTCAAAGCAGAGCCTTTAGGACCTAAATTACCTCTCGACTGTATGGTAATTGCTCCTTTGACAGGTAATTCAATGAGTAAAATGGCTAATGCACTTACCGATTCGCCTGTACTTATGGCTGCAAAAGCAACGATGAGAAATCACCGTCCTGTTGTGGTCGCCATATCAACAAATGATGCGCTTGGATTAAATGGTGTCAATTTAATGAGGCTAATGGCCGCAAAAGATATTTATTTTGTTCCTTACGGCCAGGATAACCCCATAGGCAAACCAAGTTCCATGGTTGCCAGGATGAGCATGATACGGGATACAATCATTGCAGCTATAGAGAGAGAACAAATTCAACCAGTTATTGTCGAAAGGTTTAAGGATGATTTAAACTGATCATGCGCTCTAAGTAAGCTCCCAGTTCCTAAAAACTGTGATATATGCATAACTTTGTAGCGGTAGATGCAGAATATTTTGTTAAAGTGCGACCCTTTGGAATGTTAATGTGATAAAATAAATGATATTCTGAACAAGAAGAAGTAAATCTAACAACCAACTAACTTTTAGAGATAGAAAAGGAGTATTGACAAATGACTGAGACACAGGGATTGCATATTGCAGTTGTGGGAGCAACTGGAGCTGTAGGACAACAAATGATTTCAACACTCGAACAACGGGACCTACCGATTAAGAAAATCATCTTTTTATCATCGGCTCGTTCCGCAGGAATCAAACTTTCATTTAAGGGCGAAGAAATCGAAGTGCAGGAAGCAAAACCTGAAAGCTTTGAAGGTGTCGATATCGCTTTATTCAGTGCTGGAGGAAGCGTGTCTAAGGAATTGGCACCAGAAGCAGTGAAACGCGGAGCAATAGTAGTAGACAATACGAGCGCATTCCGTATGGATGAAAATGTGCCGCTTGTCGTACCGGAAGTAAATGAAGAAGACTTAAAACAGCATAATGGGATCATTGCCAACCCGAATTGTTCAACTATCCAAATGGTTGTGGCTTTAGAACCTATCCGCCAGACTTATGGCTTATCAAAAGTTGTTGTTTCTACTTATCAGGCTGTTTCTGGTGCAGGAGTTGCAGCAATAAACGAATTAAAAGAACAAGCTCGCGACTTGCTTGATGAGAAAGAAATCAATCCGAAAATTTTACCGGTAAAAGGAGATGAAAAGCATTATCAAATTGCTTTTAATGTCATTCCCCAAATCGATAAATTCCAAGATAATGGATTCACTTTTGAAGAAATGAAAATGATTAATGAAACAAAGAAAATTATGCACATGGAAGAACTTCCTGTAGCCGCAACTTGTGTAAGGCTTCCTGTTGTAACAGGTCATTCAGAGTCTGTTTATATTGAAGTTGAAAAAGAAGGCATATCTGCTTCTCAAATCAAAGATTTGATGAAAACAGCACCTGGAATTGTATTAGAAGATGAGCCGGAACAACAAGTTTATCCAACACCTGCTTCATCTGTCGGAAAGAATGATGTATTCGTTGGACGGATTCGCAAAGATTTAGATGAAGATAAAGGCTTCCATTTATGGGTGGTTTCCGATAATCTATTAAAAGGAGCAGCTTGGAACTCTGTTCAAATCGCTGAAAGCCTTTTAAAATTAGGTTTGGTAACAGTTAAGTAAGAAATTATATATTCTTAAAGAACTGAACAATACATGATAGAGAGTTTTTGTCAGCTTCCCGAACCGGGAAGCTGGCTTATATTTGGGGTGTATGGATTATGAAAATTATCGTCCAGAAATACGGAGGAACATCTGTCCGTGATGAGGAAAGCCGTTCATTTGCCAGAGGGCATATTGAAAAGGCAATCAAAGAAGGCTACAAAGTGGTGGTTGTGGTTTCAGCTATGGGAAGAAAAGGCGATCCCTATGCAACAGATACCTTACTATCTCTAGTAAATGGAGCGAAAGCCAGCCTTTCAAAACGAGAACAGGATTTACTTTTGTCAGTAGGAGAAACGATATCTTCTGTCGTATTTACGAACATGCTGTTAGAACATGGTATTAATGCCGTGGCTTATACAGGGGCTCAGGCGGGATTTTTGACTAATTCCGACTATTCTAGTGCCAAAATAATGGAAATGAAATGTGACCGTCTCGTGAAAGAACTGGAATTGAAGGACGTTGTCGTTGTTGCAGGGTTCCAGGGTGCAGCTAAAAACAC
>NZ_JBFUIB010000084.1:0-12782 GCF_056402095.1 Peribacillus sp. P4_C12 | reverse complement strand
GAATGKAGAAATGATTGATCCCCCTGCTCGTTTGAGGTTTAAAGGACTAGCGGTATTTAATGATGATAAATTAGTTGGCTGGTTAAATGAGAAACAAAGCAAAACGTATACTGTCATTACAAATAAGGAGAAAAGTACAGTTGTGAATATACCGTGTCCTAAAGGCGGAAAAGCTGTGTATGAAGTGAAAAAGTCAAACACGAAAATAAAGGGTAAGATAAAGAATGGAAAACCTGAGATAGATCTAAATATTCGTGTGGAAGGCAATTTAGGCGAAGTAGAATGTCATATCGATTTGACAAAACCAGAAACGATTGAAAAATTAGAGAAAATTTATGAAAAAGAAGCGAAGAAATTTTTCATAAATTCAATAAAACAGGTACAGAAAAATGAGAAAGTAGACATTTTTGGATTTGGTGAGGCGATTCATCGAGCTGATCCTGAAGCCTGGAAAAAACTCAAAAAAGATTGGGATAAAAATTTTGAGAACTTGCCTGTAAATATAGAGGTACAAGGAGAAATCCGAAACGTAGGTACAGTTGGTAATTCCTTTTTAGACAAGATAAAGTAATTAGTTTGTTTTATCAAGAATCAAGAAATGGGGTTACGTTGTGTTTCATGATATCCTTTTATTAAATGGAATCTATTTGCACATGGCCCTCATTGCTGTACCCCTAATAAGGGATACCCGCACAATAACGAGTACTCTTTTAAAATTAATCAGATTTTCCAGTCATCATATTAGTAGATTTATTTCAAAAAGAAAAGAAACTGTCGCCAGCTCCTGATGTGAATGAAGGCCTCAATGCTGGCACACAACTAATTAACTTCTTTTAGCCATTCGTTATTAAATTGCCTCTCTTTTAATTCATGTCTTCGCTATGAGCGACATGAGGATCATTTTCCGCCAATAAGTGCGCTTCTTTCAAATGTTTTTTGAATATGGACAACTAAACGGCCTGAACCACCGCGAAAGGTCCTCTGATCAAGTTCGTCTAAATACTCGATATGAAGTGGAACTTCCTTATTTTTCAACTATATGCCCGTTCTAAGCATTTTTTGCATATTCTCATTTTCACTTTAATAATTTCTCAATCATGTCGGAAAGCGGTTTATAAATTGCTGTAATCCAATCTAGTGGATTGGGAATCTTGATATTCAGTGCTTGGGAAATGCTTAACGCGGTTCCGAATAGTAGAAGAACGGAAAATATCCATAGTTCCTTTTTTAATTTTTTCCTCAACAGACTAGGAACATCAATAGCGATAATTATAGCGACGATGACAAGGATTACTGTAACAGCCAACAAATTCTACTACTCCTTTCTCTTTTTGCTTTATAACAGAATAGGATACTGTACCGTCAAATCTTTGTATCTACCCAGACAAGTCAAAATTGTTTATTCCAATCCTTCATATACCTTTTTGGTAGCTTAGAATCGCCATGTTAAATGGCTTTATCCAACTAAATAAAAGCGTTTTGTGTATTTTGATACCATTTTGATAACTTTGTTGTCAATCTCACACTTTATCCCGCGGCGGTTTCGGTGCCGAGGTATGCTCGCGTTTATTGTTTTTCTGGCTGATTAAACGGGGGCGAGCAAACATCCCCCATCTCGGTACCCGAATAAGCGTATCCTTCATGTCTTCACCGATAAAAGGAGCAAAAGGACTCATATAGGGAACCCCATAGGAACGCAAGCTGCACAAGTGAAGAACAAGTGCAATGACCCCAACGATTATCCCGAATAAGCCAAAAGAAGCGGCAAGCGCCATCATCGGGAAACGGAGCATTCTAATCGACATAGAAATGGTAAATGACGGAAGGACGAAACTTGAAATAGCCGTGATTGCAACAACGATTACCATGGCGGCCGATACGATTCCAGCCTCTACTGCCGCTGATCCAATCACCAGTGTCCCTACAATAGATATAGCTTGTCCTATAGCTTTTGGCATTCGTAAACTAGCTTCCCGCAAGATTTCAAACGCAACTTCCATCATAAGAGCTTCAAAGAATGCAGGAAAGGGAACCCCTTCACGTTGAGAAGCTAGACTGATCAGAAGTCTAGTTGGTAACATTTCCTGATGAAACGTGGTGATAGCGATATATAAGGACGGTCCTAGTAGAGCAATAAAAATAGTAAAAAAACGAAGCAAACGAATAAGGGTGGCAATGTCTGCACGCTGATAATAATCTTCCGCGGAATGTATAAAGGAGACGAACAGTGCCGGGACGACTAGAACAATCGGCGTTCCGTCCACTAGTATGGCGACTTTCCCTTCCAACAGCTCGGCGGCAATCACATCAGGGCGTTCAGAATAATACATAGTCGGAAAAGGAGTGTGCGTTTCATCTTGAATCAATTCCTCAATATAACCACTTTCTAGGATTCCATCGATATCGATTCGATCCAGACGCGTGTGCACTTCTTCGACAACTTTGTCATTCACAATTCCATCGATGTACATGATTGCTACATCGGTTTTAGTCAATTTTCCAATTTTTTTCGATTCCAACCAAAGTTGAGGAGTCTTTATTTTTCGTCGAATTAACGACGTATTGGTACGCAAACTCTCCGTAAAACCTTCCTTTGGTCCCCGAACGACGGTTTCCGTGGTGGATTCCATTACACCACGGTCTTTTCCACCACGCATACCGATTGTAAAACCTTGTGCATATCCATCCAATAAAAGAATAACATCCCCTGATAACAGGGAAGTAAATAAAGAACTGAATTCCGTAACATCCTGTATGTCTCCAACCGCAAGGATGCGGCCTTTCAATACTTGTAAAACATTTTGTTGATACGATATCATTTGCTCTTGATCAGGATGGATATCTAACATGAGTGRTTCCAGGATAAAGTTCTGAATGGAATTAGTGTCCACCAATCCATCCGTATAAAAAATACATGCTTTAACGTTTGGCTCTTTGCCAATTTGTATTTCTCTAATCACGATATCGCTGCTATTTCCAAGCTGCTGCTTTACATGTTGAATGTTTCCTTGGAGGCTTGTTTTTAACAAGTCTTTGTTCGTTTCCTTATTCTTATCGTCTTGCTTGAATGAGGAGAGGTTAATGCTGTTTTTTCTTTGTTTTTTAAATAAACTCATACATTTTATCCCCCTCTCAGTCTTTTTCTTTTTCAGAAGGTAGAGTTATTAGATTTCTTCCAAAATTCTTGAGAAAAAATTTGATAAGTTAATTGGGTTTTTAAAGCACTTGTCATTTCATATTTTATTCTCTACTATGTATTTGCTAATTCATTATGGTCAATTGCTTGTGAAGGTTGTATATACATAATTGGCCTAGTGACAGAGAATCCCCGATTTCAATGTTATTAATGCCACTCATAGGTCTTTCTAAAATAAAACTGCAAATGAGGTCTTTATTAGCTAACCCATTTATCTAAATAATCTGGACTGTTTTCAAATACAGGGTTTTCTCCCTTTTTTTTATTATCCGGTTGCTTGATTTGGTCATTTTCTTTTAACACTCCAAGTTTATAGTGTTACCTAATGAAGTGTTCGATGTCTTCGCTATTATCATGCCTATTTTCCAATTTTTAATACTTTTAGGGAATAAATACTTTTCATGATACCCTGCACGGAACAACCTTACTGACACTCATTACTTTAATTGCTTTCGAGATGCGACCGTATAGCAGGAATAGTAATGTTCCCGAACTTTTGTATGTTCAGAAAAAATTAATAGAAAAGAGAGCGTCCCTTTGTATTACGGAACGCTCTCTTTTTAATATTTTTGCGAGTAAATCCTGCAAATTCACGAGTAAATACATAAAACTTACGAGTAAACACACAAAATTCACGAGTAAACTTTAATTTGACTGGTAATCTTCAATTAATTATTGATATTCGTAATTCTGTCTTCTATACCTGCCGTGATCTTTCCACCTTTAAAGGTATCTTTCACATAGTTAACGAAAGCTTCTAGATCAGCATGTCCAAACACACGCTCTTTTCCTATTAAAACGGTATAATTATCGCCACCGCTTGCCATGAAGTCATTGACGGTCACTGTGTAAGTTTCTGTATCCTCAATTGGCGTTCCATCCGCTTTCTTCAATAAAGTGACACGTTCCTTGACAGGTTTACTGAAATCGGCCGTATAGCTCAATCCTGAGATTTGTAACGTTTTCGGAGAGCCTTCAACAATCCATTGCTGTTGAAGCAATGTTTTCACTTCAGCCCCAGTTAGTTCAAGTCGGACCAACACATTTCCGAACGGCTGGATTTTCGCTAAATCAGAAAAGGTAACTTCTCCTTTTGGAATATCTGCGCGAATTCCACCTGGATTCATGAAGGCAAAATCAGATTTCAAATCGGCCTTCATGGAGTCCGCAATTAAATTCCCAAGACCAGTTTCTTGTGTATAGGCATTGGCTCTTAAAAATTTCTCATCCGTTGTCCCTAGTGGGGTTTTCAATTCAGGGAACATGTCTAGATAACCGTTAATAAATTTAGTCGTCCCAGCATCTGGTGTGATGCCATCTTGTGTAACTGTAACAATTTCGGCTGACTTTTTAACAATATCCTTTGTGTTTGGATCGATTTCCAAATCAACATCTTCAAAGGCCGTTCCATAAGAATAAGCCTGTACAATCAATTTATTATCTACATAGTTATTGACCCTTGCATGATTATCTCCAGCTAAAATTACATCGACTTCATCATCTACCGCTTTGGCAAGATCAGCTACTTCACCAGTAATGACACCGTCTTTTTCAGTACCTGGGTCATGCGAGATGACGACAATTGATTTTACACCTTTTTTCTTCAACTCATTAACCGCCTTATTTACGGCAGGTGCCTGTTCTATAAATTCCACATTCTTAATGCCATCCGGACTGACTTTTTGAGGTGTGGCATTCGTGACTATACCTATGAAACCAATATCAACCCCGCCGACCTTTTTTATGACGTAAGGGTCCAAAATAGGTTTTTTCGTGTCTTTATATACGACATTGGCAACCACATACGGAAAGTTCAATTTATCAAATACTACATCCGATGTAGGCGACTTTCCGCCATTGATTTGAGCCATCAGAGTTTCTACCCCTTTATCGAACTCATGGTTCCCGACCGTTCCTACATCAAATTTCATATTATTTAAAAACTGAAGCGTCGGTTTGTCCTGGACCAAAGAGGAAACAGGAGCACTTGCCCCTACTGCATCCCCAGCTGATAGTAAAAGTGTATTTTCAGGGTTTTCAGCTTTACGCTGCTTTAAGTGCGCCGCTAAATAATCAGCTCGACCTTGTTTGACCCCACTAAATTCAGAAGTAGTGTCCAACTGGCCATGAAGATCATTGATTCCGAGCAATTGCACTTTAATGTTTTCTTTCCCCAGATTGAATTTGTAAATACCAAAGCCTTTATCATCTTTTTTACCTGTATAAGAAATCAGGCTATCTTCATTTAAATATTCCGCCCCCTTTGGTGATGAGGTGAACGTAACATTCACCTTGCCTGAAATCGGGGCAATCGACCAGTTATTGTCAGCGGTTGGATTGATCTCCTTCTCTTGTGTAATGTAATCCATCAAGATCTGGCGATTTTCATCCGCAGAGTCAACTACGTATTCGCTTCCCTTGACTCCTGGGAAGTTTCCACCGCCCGAAGCACGGTAATTATTCGTCACGACGATGAAATCCTGATTAGGATTGACTACTTCACCATTATATTCTAAATCGGTAATCCTGCTTGAATCTGACACTTTTATTCCTTTTTCATCATAACGCGGAGCCTTAGTGACATCGATTTGATACGTAACACCGTCAATCACATCAAAATTATAGACGGCAAACTTCCCATTAAGCAATTCCTGTTCCTCAGTCTTAGCCGGATCAATTGTATTATATTTCCCCGCAGACATTTCAAGCCATTCTTTTACTACGGAACCTTTGATTTTGATCGCTTTCAAGGTATTATCGTATAAATATAAGTCACCGGCGCTGCGAATTGTCAAACCACCTTTTTTTATTTCGGTGAATTCTTCGACTCCATTTCGTCCTGCTTTGAAAGGAGCTCCTACAGAGAGAATAGGCAAGTCTTTGTATTCAGGTCGGTTGCTTTGGATGTATTTTTCTACATACCATTTTTGTGCGCTTGTCACGACTTGTACAGAAGGATCATCTTGCACAAGGGCGAAGTAACTATGAATTGGAGCGGTAGTCGTTCCAATTGGTGTGTTAACATACTTGATCGTTCCTTCGTGATCCTTTTTAACGGCTTTGACGACAGATACATCTTCAGCTGCTTTTTTCCCTGTTATTTTGTCGTTGATTGCTCGTGTTGATGAATCTGAGTTAACGACTTTCCATTTCCCCTTGATATTCTGGATATCAAGATCGATAATCCCTAGATTACTACCGCCATATCCTGCTTGAACGGCCGGTACACCATTAATTGTACCCTTTTTATTATCCACACCTTTAAGAACTTTTCCTTGGCTATCTTTAAATAAGCTGTCTAAAGAAGCTTCATCTTGTGCCGGAAAGACTTTATGTGTATGGGAGAACGTGATGGCATCGATATCAGACACTTTACTTAATGAATAGATGACATCCTCGGTGTTCTTTGTGTCGCCATTAAAACCAGAGTGTGTAAGTGCCACGATGACATCTGCACCCTTTTTCTTCATTTCAGGTACATATTTTTTTGCTGTTGTGACGATTTCTTTTGTAACGACCTTACCATCAAGGTTCGTTTTATCCCAATCCATGATTTGTGGCGGAGCAAATCCGATGTAGCCTACTTTTACGGATTTTTCAGCTCCATTAATATCTTTTACTTTCTTGGTGACAATTTTATAAGGGGTATATTTATTTTTGTCGTTTTTTGGATTTTTATCTTTATCCTTTTTATAAATATTTGCATTTACATAAGAGAAGTTCGCATCGTTGATGGCTTCATCTAAATAGGATAACCCATAGTTGAATTCGTGATTGCCAAATGTAGCTACATCATAATTAAGCAAATTCATTGCTTTATAGACAGGGTGGACTTCACCTTTCTTCAGTGGAACTACCTTCGCTTTGTATGTACCAAGCGGTGTACCTTGAATAAGGTCTCCATTATCTACTAAAACACTATTTTCCACTTCTTTTCTCGCCTGCTTGATTAAAGTTGCTGTGCGTGAAAAGCCGACTGAATCTGATACAGCATCTTTATAATAATCATAGCTTACTAGATTTGTGTGTATATCTGTCGTTTCCATAATCCTTAGTTCAAACGGGGCATCGGAAACAGAGGTTGCTAGGCTGGTGCCAAAATTGCTCGTATTGCCGTTATACTTGGAGACTACGGATATCTTAATCCAATAACCTGATTTGTACGAGTTGAAGTATGCGGAAAATTTCTGGGCTGATTTAATATCCGTCTCAACAGCTGACTGTGAAACGACCTTCTTTCCATTCATTAGCTGGAAGACAACAGTTTCCTTCCCCGTATTTCCTTTTTTCGGTGTGACCGTTACTGTAGCTTTTGCCCCATTTGTATAATTAACAGTAGGAGCTGAGATGACAAACGGTTTAGTCGTGACAGGTTTCTTGGCAGCCTCTTTGGCGGATGTCTCCATCGGTACGGTAAATGGAGCCGTAATTAAACTCACAGCAAGAACCGGGGCTAGTATTTTTTTTACATTGGACTTAAACGACATACTTCACAACCCTTCTATATTTTTTGTAAAATTCTAGAATAATATAACATGATTTTGTCGAAAAAGTGTCATAATTTACCTCAATATTAAGAAACTATAATAAAAAGTACTATTTTAACTAATTTTCACTTTCAAATATATGTAACTATTAATAAATTTTATCGAATCATGGTAGGCAATCTCCCTTTAGTACTTGCAAAGAGGCTGACTCATTCATATGAGCCAGCCTACTAATTATAGATTAACTTGTAGTTTCTTCTTTCTCTGCCGATCTTTTTCTAATTGGAACGGTTTTATGTGACAGTCTGTAATCCTTTTGAATCGTCTTATAGAATGAAAGCATGATCAACAGATACAGACTGCAATCCGGATAATCCACTTACTAAAAGCAGGACTAATGTGTTTTAAAAAAATAAGTTTATTCCCTACTTTTCAATCCCTAATCCTCCATTATAAAAAAACGGTAGGAATTAAATATCTAAAAAGCCGGTAAAGCAGGTTCCTTTACCGGTTTTCTTTCATGCTTAAATAAGAACTTACAAAACTCGATCAATCACACTGGCAGATACCGGTTTGATTCCGATTTCCCTCGACCAGATAGACAGCTGGCCAATATGATGAATTTCATGGGCAATCAGATGGCGTAATATCCTGCCTATTTCATATGTCCCTTCCATCCAAGATGGCTCAACTATATCATTCTCCAAATCAGGTGAATACGAGTACAAAAAATCTTTCACTTCAGAATGATAACGTTCCGATAAGCCTTTTACCTTCTCGATTGTATTGTAAGAATCCATATCAATCTCGATATCTGGCTTTCCTTGAATCGTCCGAATCCAACTGTATTCAACATCAATAATATGAACGAGTGTTTTTAAGATAGTGCCCATCCCACCACTCCGCTGCCGTAAAAGTTCAGCACTCGGTACAGTCTGGCACCACTCAAACCACTCTCTTCTCACCTGCCAGTTATAGGTGAATAACGTTAGCATCCTATTCCCCCCTTATGTACCTTCACCCAAACATCATCATGCGAATTCCTCAATGCTTTTTGTTTCTATTTATTTACTCAGTCAGATATCTCACTTAGTTTTAACTGACAGACCGTTTTTAAGTTGACCCATTGAATCCACTCATACAATTATGTCATTCAGCCTTCTAACATTTATACTGATAATAATCCTGGCGTTGAATGGTTTTGAATCCGCAAGATTCATAAAGTCTTAAAGCATAATCATTGGTTGCTTCTACTTCAAGAAAAATATCATACCCAAGTTGCCGTTGTTCGGCTACAATCTTTTTCAGCACCTTTCTGCCAAGCCCTTTTCCCTGGTATTCCGGAAAAATTGCAAATCCATAAATCCATGCTTCTCCGCCCGAATGATCAACACGGATTTTACCGACCGCTCGACCATCTTTTTCAATCATCATTGTTTTCAAAGTATCCTCGTATTGAACACGTTGATAATAATCTCGCGCTTCTTTTTCCGAAAACTTAAAACAATGAACATCCAGCTGAATTTCCGTTTCCGCATCATCTCTGTTTGAAGGACGAACGACCACATCCTCATAATTATCCAGCTCCATGTTTGACCATTTCATTTGATACTCAGAAAAAGAAAACTCACATGGCAGTTGCTTCATAAACCCATGCCCTGAATGAGATTGGGCAGGGGTATTCAGGATAATTAGTTTATAGTCCCGCTGCAAAGCAGTCCTTAAAGCTTCGTCCATTAAATCTGTAAAAATCCCTTGCCTTCGGAAGTCTGGATGAACCATCCCACACATCTCTACTTTATTCCCGAAATCATAAAGACCAAGAAAACCGACAAGTTTGACTCCCACGTAATGAAAGAAATCATTCTTCATTACACCATTTCTGCTGCGAAGCGTCTCCCAATTTAGCTTTAAAGTAAAATCTTCCTGTTCACATCTCTGTTGTAGACTTTCGATATCATCGAGCTGTTTTTTATTCAAAATTGTCACCCCTTTTCCATAATATCAGTTTATTACCAAAAAATAAGAAAAGCAGCACCCTTTATTGGGATGCTGCAAGCTTTCTATAAGTTTATTTATTAAAGTTGTTTTTTTAAAAGTATTTTCACTTTAACCTATAAAACTAAAATCGTATGAGAGGAGGATTTCCTACCTAATTCTATTGTCGGATGAATTATAGTAGTAAAATGATTCAATTTGACGATTATTTATCACCCATTTTATGGTATATTCCAAATAATGGAGTATCATTATCCCTATCCGAATCAAAAGGAGGAATTTAATGGACTCACTTTCCATCGTCCCGAATTCTTTATACCCGAATTTCGGATCCTCTTTTGTATAGAATCCGAAATTCGGTTTTCACTACCTAGCGACGTAACGTCCTGAGGTTATCGTTTCGTTTTATGAGCGGACTTTTTTAAGTTCTCGACGTCCGTTGTCAGTTCTTTTAATTTTTTACCGAAGCGGAAGAGCAAAAACATAGAAACGACGAATGGATAGCCAAAATCGCTAACTAATGACACCCACATAGTAGCATCCTCAATCATCATCCTCTTCACCCCTTTTCTTGTATCTGATATCTAAAGTGAAACTTGTTTCAGAAAATCAATCTAGCACTATTGATTTATGGTAAAAAGAACGAATGTTCGTATATAATTGATTTATTCCCCTTGTCTATCACTTTAATAATTAAAGGAGGGATAGCAATGAACAAGTTAACTTCTCATTTTTTTTCTCATTCATTAGAATTTTTACAACAGCATTATTCGTCATTCTTCGAACAGCCAATCATTCAATTATTTTTACAGAATCCAGAGCATTTAAAGATTTTCACTGATACTTTAGATTCCCCTTCTACACACAACATTGGTCATCTCAACGAGACCTTTAAAATTTTCTATTATCGGGCAAGAGTATACAAATACATGTGCTCTTTAATTTACTTCTTCTCAGTTGATTTTGATAAAAGAGCACGAAAACAACGGGAACGCTATCGAATGGTACTTGATGCGACACCAAAGGATAACGGAAGAATGATGGACCGAATTGGCAACTTGGATGGACGACTTGAAAAGATGGGGGAAACCAATGAACTATCCTCCCACATTAGTGATGAAAAATTGATAGAAGCCTTGAAAAATTTAACAACCAAGCAAAACCTGGTACTGACCATGGCCTTTACCTATGGACTATCCAACAAAGAAATTGCGGCTTATTTTCATGAGTCACCTCAGAATATTTCAAGCATCCGTAAACAAGCTCTCAAAAAACTGCAAAAGTACTATATGAATGATGTTTATGATAGGAAGGAGAAAAGGTATTGTGGATAAAAAACTCTCAAAAGAAGAATTAATTGACCTAATTGATTCTTTGAATCCTAAAATAAAAAAATCATTAAAAAACACACATTATCAAGACAGAAATGACCTAGAGCAAGAGATCAAACTCAAAATCATTGAATCATACGAAAAAATAGCCGCTATCGAAGCACCAAATTTCGAAGAGTTCCTTGCAGAATTCTTAACTAAACAAAAACGTTAAAAGAGTACCAAGTTCAGCTCACGCTGGACTTGGTACTCTTTTTTTACCGCTGCCATGTATTGTGTCAATTAAGTACTTAATCGCATCACTCCAGTATCATAAAAAGCCTTACTTCTATCAAAGCAAGTAAGGTTACGCTAATTCTTATGGGTTTATTATCAGTTTATCGCCTTTTGGATGATCTAATACGGTTTTATGATAGGTTCCGTCAGTCCAATCATCAAGCTGATCGTGGTACCATTTGCTTTTAACGTTACCTGATTGACCCGGACCAACGAGATGGTAGCCTTGATTCATATCAGATAAATCGATGACAAAGCGCCATGAGCCTCCATGATTGACGGTTCCATCATCTAGAAATGCTGCTGCCTGTACGGTGACACTGCTGCCGCCGACTGGAATTCCACCGTCGCTGTTAAACAAATGATTCAACGGAACGACACTCGATAGAGGATGGTTAAAGCGAACTTGGTGATAATCCCCCMACTCCCAATCAGCTATGTCGTTACCCTGTGATTTCTCCAGATCCTTCAATGTCTGTTGTAATGACTTTGCGAGTACTTGCTCAAGTCCGCCCGCTTCTTCTATCCAAGGACCTGGCTTCCCGTCCAGTGCCCGCCGCAGCAGTTCATCAATGGCAGATCGCCTTCCATTAAAGAGGTTGAGAGTTTCCTCTGGTATTTCATCCATAAGCAGAACTTCCCCTATCTTTTTCATCCAGACATTAAAAATCATCGGCGCTGCTGCGTCTATAGAATCAATGTTATTCCATTTCTTCAGAATTCTTATAGCTTGGTCTTCCTGTTTACCAGATGAGCCTTTCAATACCTCTAAAAATTGAGGGACAAACTCCTTAGCCTGTAGGTTTAACTGATCCATCTGCAGACTTTGCATATCCTCGGTGGTGAGTTTTTTATTAGCATGTAAAAACTCCTGGATCCTCATCTGACGGTAAGGCTGCGCCCAGTTATTGCTGATATGGTAAGGATAATCATCGGATATAACCTTATTATTTGCTGTCGAAATAAATCCTGATTCTGGATTGATCGTTTTTGGGAGTTCATCGAACGGGATATAGCCTATCCATTCATATTCATCGGTCCAGCCAGGGACAGGTAACATACTATCCCCTTTTTTCCGAATTGGGATTTTCCCGTTCGCCTTATAAGCAATAGTCCCATCGACCGAAGCAAAGACAAAATTCTGTGCCGGCGTTTCAAATTTCAAGAGGGCTTTTTCGAATTCTTTCCAGTCTTTCGCTTTATTCATATTCAATACCGCTTCCAGCTCGGCAGATGGATCAAGTGCTGTCCACCTTAACGCAAGGACAGTATCTTTTCCACTTTTACCAGCAAACTCAGAGACAACCGGCCCATGGCGGGTAACCGTCACTTTATAATCGAGCGTCTTACCGTCCTTCACCTTGATCGGTTCGTTCATGATATCAGCTTTTTCCCAATCATCTTTGTAAGCAAACTCATTCTCGTTTGCCGGATTTCTCTTTTCGATATACAGGTCCTGAACATCCGGCCCCGTATTGGTCACACCCCAGGCAG
>NZ_JBFUIB010000083.1:0-12947 GCF_056402095.1 Peribacillus sp. P4_C12 | reverse complement strand
ACTTTATGTAAGTAATCCATTCGGGCATTTGAAATTTTTTCGTGTAGGATAGCCACTTTTCGTTTTTGTTTTTGATAGTTTTTGGCTTCAGCCAATGGTTTATTTTGATTCAAGGCTATTTCTTGTCGCCTTGAAAGAATCCGTTGTGCTTTGGCCAATTTCTTTTCGACCGTCCGGAAGAATTTTGGGTTTTGATAGACCGTACCTTCTGAAAGAATAGCAAAGTTCTTCAAACCAACATCTACACCGCACGAACGACTCGTTTTAGGAAGTACTTGTACATTGGTTTCGGCTAAAACGGAAATGAAATATTTACCCGAAGGGTTCCGCCTGATTGTGGCATTGATGATTCGCCCTTCGACTTCGCGGCTTTTAGCAAAACGAACTAGACCGAGTTTCGGCAATTTGATTTTGCTTCCAACAATTCCAATATTTCCATTCGTATGTTTAGTCGTATAGGACTGGATAKGATTCTTTTTCGATTTGAAGCGTGGTGACTTGTTTTGCTTTTTATAATATCGACTATAGGAATCTGCTAAATTTTCCACCGATTTCTGTAAGGCAATACTGTCTACTTCTTTCAGGAAAGAATACTCTTTCTTTAAAGCYGGAAGTTCTTTGATTGTTGCGTATTTATTCAGAAAAGGACCTTTCCATTCATTAGAGGGTAATTGGCCGTTCTGCTTCATTTCTTCACAGATATACCAGTAGGCATCTTTYTTAATTTGTTTGCCTAAAAAGAAGTTATAGACAAAACGGGAGCAGCCGATCGTTTTATTGATTAGAACTAGTTGTTCTTTAGTTGGATAGATTCGAAATTTATAAGCTTTGTTTACGACCATTGGTTTCACCTCCCCTTATAGTTATTATTACCCAGAGAACATACGTTTGTCAAAGGGTACTTTGGCTTATACCAACCGCCATTCATCTCCCCCTTACCGTTGGGCTCTCGCCCTTCTCACGCTTGAAGAGGGAGTCTTCTGGCGGGAAATGATAAAAAAACGACCTGAAGATTTCCAGGTCGTTCTTTATCATAAATTATTTAGTTGGTACGACTGCACCTTTGTATTCCTTTAGAATAAAATCTTGAATTTCTTTAGAATGTAATACTTCTACTAGCGTTTTGATTTCTTCTTTATTTTCATCACCTTTGTTAACAGCAATAACGTTTACATATGGTGATTCAGAGTCTTCAATAGCAATTGAATCTTTAAGCGGATTCAATCCAGCGTCAATCGCATAGTTAGAGTTGATTAGAACGGCATCCCCTTCGCCACTCTCATAAATTTTCGGAAGTAAAGATGCTTCATAATTCGCATCAAATTTAAGTTTTTTCTTATTTTCAACAATGTCTTTTGTTGTAGCTGTCGTTTTATCGATGCCTTCTTTTAATGTAATCAGGCCATTTTTTTCTAATAGAGATAACGCACGTCCGTGGTCAGCAACAGAGCTACTCATAATAATTGTTGCGCCTTCCGGAAGTTTATCAATGCTTTTATATTTTTGTGAATATAGAGCAATCGGCTCGATATGAATTCCACCAGCATTAACGAAGTCATATCCATTTTCTTTAATTTGCCCCTCTAAATATGGAATATGTTGAAAGTAGTTAGCATCCAATTCTTTATCGTTTAAAGCCTTATTCGGTAAAACATAATCTTGGAACGGTTTAATTTCCAACTCAATTCCTTTTTCTTCAAGAAGAGGTTTAGCTTTTTCAAGAATCTCAGCATGCGGAACATTGGATGCACCTACAACTAATTTTTTCGTTTCCTTTTCTGTATCGCTGCCGCTGTTGTCCTTATCGGTTCCACAAGCAGCAAGAGCAATCGATAAAACAAGTACTAATGCAAATCCTAAAAACTTTTTCATCCTATTCATCTCCCTTTATCTTTTGTCTAATTTAGATGTAATCACATCTCCAATAATTTGAATAATGAAGACGATAATTAGTATAACAATCGTCGCTACAAGTGTAACGTCATTGTGATTCCTTTGATAGCCGTCTAGATAGGCCAGATTACCAAGCCCGCCTGCACCGATAACCCCTGCCATTGCGGTATATCCAACCAATGCAATCGATGTTACCGTAATCCCTGAAATTAATGCTGGCATCGATTCTGGAAGAAGTACCTTCCAAATGATCGTGCTCGTTTTCGCTCCCATTGATTTAGCCGCTTCAATTACACCTTTATCGATTTCACGGAGGCCGATTTCAACCATACGTGCATAAAATGGTGCCGCCCCGATAATAAGGGCTGGTAATGCTGCATTCTCACCGATCATAGAACCGACAAGCAATTTTGTGAAAGGTATGAGTAACACAATTAAAATAAGGAATGGAATAGAACGGAAAATATTAACGATAGCACTCATGATCGAGTTAATTACCCGATTTTCCCACATATTACCTTTCCCTGTTAAAAACAGGACTAACCCTAATAGTATGCCTATAAAAAAGGTTGCTAGTACTGAGATACTAGTCATATAAAGTGTTTCTTTTGTTGCTTCAATAATGTCTTCCCAATATACATTCGGTAATAATTCTTCAAGCATGAGTCATCACCTCCACGCCTACATGCTGTGCTTTAATGAATTCGATTGCGCGGAGCATTTCATCCTCATTGCCATCAAGGTGGATAAATAACGTTCCATATGAACCACTTCTAGTTTGAGATATTTTTCCTTGAACGATATTGACATCCAACTCAAAGTTACGTACCAGCTTAGTAATTAACGGACTCTCTGCATGATCTCCTACGAACGTCAATTGAATTACTTTTCCTGCCGGATAGCGTTCCAGCAAGTGTTCCATTGTTTCTTTTGTTTCTTCAGGCTCTGTTACCTGTTGAACGAAACGCTTCGTCATTTGTTCTTTCGGATTCTTGAAGACTTCCAGGACAGGTCCTTGTTCAACTACTTGACCATTTTCCATTACTGCCACGCGGTGACAAATTTTACGGATGACGTGCATTTCATGTGTAATCAAAACAATCGTTAGACCAAGACGCTTATTGATGTCGACAAGCAATTCAAGTATTGAATCGGTTGTCTGCGGGTCTAAAGCAGACGTCGCTTCATCGCACAGTAGCACTTTAGGATTGTTAGCCAGAGCCCTAGCAATACCGACCCTTTGTTTTTGCCCTCCGCTTAATTGCGAAGGATATGCCTTTTCTCTTCCTTCAAGCCCAACTAACTTAATTAATTCATTCACACGCTTGATACGTTCGTTTTTCGAAACCCCTGCAATTTCTAGAGGAAACGATATATTCTCCTGAACGGTTCTAGACCATAATAAATTAAAATGTTGAAAGATCATGCTGATTTCTTGTCGAGCTTTACGTAGTTTAGCACCTTTGATTTTGGAAATTTCTTTATCAGCCACCACAACGGATCCTTCTGTTGGTGTTTCCAATCCATTAAGCATCCTGATCAAAGTACTTTTCCCTGCTCCGCTGTAGCCAATAATACCGAAAATCTCGCCTTTATTTATTTCAACATTAACATTATTTACAGCCTTAATCGTGTCGCTGCTTCCTTTTCCTGTTCGGAATAGCTTACTAACTTTTGTCAATGTAATCATTAATACTCACCTCTTTTATCCAATAAAACCTATGAACTTAGTTGATTTATCTTCATTATCAGCCTGTAAATATGATTTAAAACCGTTTTTCAATATTGCTATACATGTAAAGGTTTTCCCAAACTAAATAGAAAAAACCTTTCTGCATGAGCAGAAAGGCAGGTGAAAAAGCAGGCCTTTCTCTCATCTTCCAAAGCGATTAAACTTTGTGTGAATTGGCACCTTTCCAAGGAAATTTTCCTTGTCGGTTGCCGGGTTTCATCGGGCACATCCCTCCACCTCTCTTGATAAGAGCTAATATATAGAATATTTGTACATCATTAAGTTCTTTAGTATGGAGAAATTTTATCATAGATAAAAAAGGAGCGCAATGTATAATATTTCTAGGAAAGAATGAACAGGTCTTTTTTATTAAACAGTTTTAGAAGTTAAGGAGACAATATTCGTCGCTTTTTCAATTGCCTGCTCTAAATCTTCTATTAAATCCTCTACGTTTTCAATACCAATCGATATGCGCACTTGATCAGCACTTACACCCGCTTTTGCTAAACCTACATCATTTAATTGTTGATGGGTCGTACTAGCAGGGTGGATAATTAAACTTTTAGCATCCCCTACGTTGGCTACATGCGACCATAATTCTACCGAATTGATAAGTTTTGCTCCAGCATCGCGTCCACCTTGAATTCCAAAAGTCACAACAGCTCCTGCTCCCTTAGGCAAATATTTATCCGCCAGCGCTTTATCAGGGTGACTTCCATTACTAGGGTGCGAAACCCAGTTCACAGCAGGATGATTTTCCAAATATTGAATAACAGACTTAGTATTTGAAAGATGCTCTTTCATTCTCACATGCAACGTTTCTAGCCCCAGCGTAAACTGGAACGCGCTTTGAGCACTTAACGTCGGCCCTAAATCACGAAGTAATTGCACACGCGCTTTTGTGATAAAGGCAGCAGG
The DNA here is from genome assembly GCF_056402095.1 of Peribacillus sp. P4_C12. NCBI lineage: Bacteria > Bacillati > Bacillota > Bacilli > Caryophanales > Bacillaceae > Peribacillus > Peribacillus sp. P4_C12. The sequence continues at coordinate 8,404 of NZ_JBFUIB010000083.1, read as the reverse complement.
ACCGACTGCTTCAGAGTATACAATCCCATCGTAGCTTGGATCCGGTTCCGTAAAGCCAGGGTAGTTTGGTGAGTTCCAGTCAAATTTGCCCCCATCCACGATGATGCCTCCTAAGGTGGTTCCATTTCCCAAGAGCCATTTTGTAGCAGAGTGGATGACAATGTCCGCTCCAAAATCAATTGGCCGGCAAAGGTACGGGGTAGCAAAGGTATTATCGATAATGAGTGGTATACCCGCATTGTGAGCGATGTCCGCTACAGCTTCAATATCAAGAATCCTTAGACTTGGATTTCCAATTGTTTCCGCAAATATAGCCTTCGTTCTAGGAGTGATGGCTTTTTTGAAATTTTCAGGGTCATCAGGAGAGACGAACTTCACTTTTATCCCATATTTAGGAAGAGTATTTTCAAAAAGATTATACGTACCGCCATATAATGTAGAGGCGGACACTATTTCATCTCCTGCACCAGCAATATTTAGGATTGACAGTGTAATGGCAGCCATCCCACTTGCTGTTGCCAGTCCGCCGATACCACCTTCCAACAAGGCCATTCTTTCTTCGAAAACACTGACCGTAGGATTATGAAGTCGTGTATAAATATAGCCATTTTCCTTTAAGCCAAATAAATTTGCTGCATGGTCAGTATCTTTGAACAAGTATGCATTGCTCTGATAAATAGGCACTGCACGTGCACCCGTTTCATCTACTTGCAGACCCCCGTGAACACTCAATGTTTCGAAACGCAACTTTTTCTCTGCCATAAGATTTCTCCCCTTTTTCTATGGATTTAGTTGGAATTAAGAATCAGGCCTTCCTCTTTTAACAAGCAAAAAAACCACTTCATAAGAAGAGGCTTATATACTCTCCTCATCTTCCAGAGCTAATACTCTGTTGGAATTAGCACCGTATATAAATTTATACCGGTTGCCGGGCTTCGTCGGGCCAGTCCCTCCGCCACTCTTGATAAGAACTATTAAATTTAGCAGTTACTTTCTTAATTCAAAATATAGCACTTTAGAATTATCCAGTCAATCAATTATTTGAATATTCTTATTTCAATTCCCCATCAACTATATCGTTTATTCACTACTTTTCTACAGCTAAAAAGCCAACCCATATTGGATTGGCTTTTTAGCTTATTTCCTTAAGCACTCCGTACAAATAAGGAACAGACTGAAAGGCATATATTTTTTTCCGCAGCTGCCCTTCTTTAAATAGTAATAAACAAGGTACACTCTCAATTTCATATGATTCGGCGATTGTTTGGACATAGTTCATATTCATCTTTCCTGCCTTCAAGTCTGGAAAAAGCTCCAATGATATCGAGAGCATCCTAGAAGCCACCTGACAGGTCCCACACAAAGGTGTATATAAATATAAGCAAAAGGTTTCCCCTTCTTCAACAGCAAGCCTACAATCTTCTTCTTTCATTTCTTGCATCAATTAGTCGTTCACCCTTTGACTTAAAAATTTCATTTTCACATTCATATTGGCAGATAGGAGCACTGTAGCGATATGATGTTCGGGGGCACTTTCCACTTCTTTGTACATTTTATTGATATACAAGTGGCTTGCTTCCGGCATTTCCCTTCGGAATTGCTTCCGTAGCTTTTCTCCTGAATCATCTGCGTCAAAAAGGAGATAAACATCACGGTCCATCATTTCATCTACTAACTCATCCAGCTTAGTTAATGAAATGGTCCCATTTGTACATCTTATTTCCACATCTTCATTCAAAACGGAGGCAACTTTTCTTCTATCGGAACTGCCTTCTACAATGATAACTTTATCAAATTCGCCCCACTCCATGTCATCACTCCATCTCACGAATTGTGTGCACCCTGCCTTTTTATAAACTGAAAAAGAGAGCAGGCCTATTTAGACCCTCTCTCCCTCATTTTAACCGTTTATCAGGCTATCATATTCTTCAGCGCTCATCAGGTTTTCAACGTCACTGATATTTGATGGTTCAATCACGATCATCCATGCTTTTTCAAAAGGAGATTCATTTACGAATTCAGGATTGTCATTCAACTCTTCATTTACTTCAACAACTTTACCACTGATAGGAGCATACAGCTCAGATACAGTTTTAACAGATTCAACACTGCCAAATGGCTCGTCCGCTTTCAGTTCAGCGCCAATCTCTGGAAGCTCAACAAAAACGATGTCCCCAAGTTCGGACTGAGCAAATGCTGTAATTCCGATGCGTACTGTTCCATCTTCTGTTTTGACCCATTCATGTTCCTTTGTGTAACGAAGTTCTTTTGGTGTTGTCATCATTAATTCCCTCCATAGTACATCTTATTTTATCTATTACATTATAAGGTAGATTTATTTTAAAAGTAAGGAATTAACCAAATATTTCGTATAATTTTAGTTCCAAGTCTGTTCGAATTGCTCTTCTTTGAAACCAACTGTCACTTTTGTGCCGTCCGTAACAATCGGCCTTTTAAGAAGCATACCATCAGTAGACAATATATCTAGCATTTCTGCTTCAGAAGCATCTTTCAGCTTGTCCTTTAAACCCAGCTCCCGGTATTTTTGCCCGCTAGTATTAAAAAACTTCTTCAGCTCTAATCCGCTGGTATTATATAGTTGTTCGATTTCTGTTCGAGATGGCGGATTTTCTACTATATGAATCGCTTCATATTGCAGTTCATGACTATCCAGCCACTTCTTCGCATTACGGCATGTGCCGCATTTTGGGTACCAATATAATGTTAAGCCCATTGTTTCACCACCTATCAATAGAATACCCGTTTTTTCTGTGCAATACAACGAATTCTCCTTGTCTTTCCATCGTGAAAATTTCACAAGTAATAAAGGGAATACCCGATTACGGGAATTCCCTTTAAAGGTTGAACTTTGATTATAGTGCGTATTTTTCAGTTTCGATTACCTTAATAGAAGCTTCTCGTTTTTTCGCAATGACATTGATTGGGTTGTGTCTAGTCAACTTGCGAAGAGAAGAAAGCATAATGCGAAGAGTATCGCCTGTTTCAACGGCAATTAACGTTTCTTTTGCATGCTGTTCTATTTCATTGAACGCTTCTTGAACGAAAATTTCAGTGTACAGTACTTTTTGTTTATTCTTTTCTAAGCCTGTAGTCGCAATTGCTTTTTCTGTACGTAAAACCACAGATTCAGCAGCGTATGCAAGGGATGCGATATCAGCAATGTTAGATAAGATTTCTTGTTCTTGATCAAGTTTCTTGCCGTATTTCTGTGCTGCAAGACCTGCTGCCAAAATACCGATTTTCTTAGCATTTCTAACCAGCATTTTTTCTTGTGCCAATGGCTCATCGCTAGGCTCTTCAGGCATCATCATCATTAATTCCTCTTGCAGTCCTTGCGCTTTTTGTAGAAGAGGAAGTTCTCCTTTAAGTGCTTTTTTCAGGAATGTTCCCGGAACAAGCAAACGGTTGATTTCATTTGTGCCTTCGAAAATCCGGTTAATACGAGAGTCACGGTACGCTTTTTCAATTTCATATTCCTGCATGAAACCATAACCACCATGAAGCTGTACGCCTTCATCTGTTACGTAATCCAATACTTCAGAAGCGAAGAATTTATTCAAAGAACACTCAATTGCATATTCAGCGATCGCTGCTGCCATTGATTTTCCATCTTTCACTTGCTCATCAGTCAGCTTGCTTTGTCTTTGATCATAAAGACCGACGGTACGGTATACAGAGCTTTCTGCTGCATAAATTTTAGAAGCCATCGTTGCAAGCTTTTCTTTCGTCAAGTTAAAGTCAGAAATTTTCGTTTTGAACTGCTGACGTTGATTTGTATAAGCAGCAGTAATTTCAAGAGCGCGTTTAGAACCGCCGACTGCGCCAACACCCAATTTATATCGGCCAATATTCAAGATATTAAAAGCAATAACATGCCCTTTTCCAGCTACGCCAAGAAGGTTTTCAACTGGAACATGTACGTCTTCCAGGATTAAAGTACGTGTAGATGAGCTTTTTATACCCATTTTCTTTTCTTCAGCGCCCGTAGATACACCTTGATATTCACGCTCTACAATAAAGGCAGAGAATTGTTCGCCGTCGATTTTAGCATATACACAGAACACATCCGCAAAACCTGCATTGGTAATCCATTGTTTTTCACCGTTTAAAACGTAGTGAGTACCTTCTGCATTTAATTTTGCTGTCGTTTTTGCACCCAATGCATCAGATCCTGAGCTAGGTTCAGTTAAAGCATAAGCAGCAATTTTTTCGCCCGTTGCTAGTAATGGAAGGTATTTTTTCTTTTGTTCTTCATTTCCAAATAATACGATTGGCAAAGATCCAATCCCTACGTGTGCACCGTGAGTGATTCCGAACCCACCTGCAAGTGCCATTTTTTCTGTAATTATTGCTGAGCTAATTTTATCAAGACCAAGCCCGTTGTATTCTTCAGGAACGTCAGCACCAAGTAAACCGATATCCCCTGCATGCTTCAGTAATTTTACAGAACGGTCGAATTCATGATTCTCTAAATGCTCAACTTGCGGAAGAACTTCATTCACTACGAAATCTTCAGAAGTTTTGGCAATCATTTTATGCTCATCAGAATAATCTTCTGGTGTAAACACTTGATTATACGTAATATCTTCTACTAAAAAGGCGCCGCCTTTTATGAGGTTATCTGTTGTTTGATTGGACATGTTATTTCCTCCTAAATGATTAATTATCTTAAGCCCGCCGGAATTGTTGATAAACTTTCGAACGAGATGGAATTACGCTAATAATTCAAATACTCCAGCAGCACCCATTCCGCCACCGATACACATTGTAACGACTCCGAATTGTTGGTTTCTGCGCTTCATTTCATGAAGTAGGCTTAATGTTAATTTAGTACCGGAACATCCTAGTGGATGGCCTAGGGCAATAGCTCCACCATTGACATTGACAATCTCTTCATTCAAACCCAGCTCACGAATGATTTGAATGGATTGAGAAGCAAAGGCTTCATTCAATTCAAATAAACCAATATCAGAAAGCTCAAGACCTGCTAGTTTCAAAGCTTTTGGAATCGCAGCGATCGGACCAATCCCCATAATTTCCGGTGGTACCCCTGCTACGGCAAAGGAACGGAACTTACCAAGTGGCTTCAGCCCTATTGAAGAAGCTTTTTCTCCATCCATGACCATAACCGCAGCAGCTCCATCACTCGTTTGTGATGAATTTCCTGCTGTAACGGATCCTGTCACAGAGAATGCTGGTCTTAATTTCTTAAGCACTTCAAATGTTGTGCCTTCACGAACGCCTTCATCTTGTGCAAACTGGAATGACTTTTCCTGTAATTTAAGATCCGGACCTACTGAGCGAATGGTTACATCAACCGGAACAATTTCATCTGAAAACTTTCCATCAGCAATGGCTTTTGCAGCCCTTTGATGACTGCGCACAGCAAATGCATCCTGTTCTTCACGCGAAATACCGTATTTTTTTGCAACGGCTTCAGCTGTGTGACCCATTCCCATATAGTATTCTGGAGCTGTTTCCGCAAGTTGTGCGTTCGGACGGGTTACATGTCCCATCATTGGCAAAAGACTCATGGACTCTGCTCCACCTGCAATGACCGTATCACTTTGGCCGAGCATGATTCTTTCCGCTCCATAAGCAATACTTTGTAACCCGCTTGAACAGTAACGATTAATTGTTATAGCTGGTACTGTGTAAGACAATCCTGCTAACGCACCAATATTTCTCGCCATATTCAGCCCTTGCTCCGCCTCAGGCATTGCGCAACCGATAATTAAATCATCAATTGAACCTTCATAATTTCCAGCACGCTTTAACGTTTCTTTTACAACAAGAGCCCCTAAATCATCTGGTCGAACTTTAGCAAGAGAACCTTTTTTTGCTCTTCCTACCGGAGTCCTTGCTCCAGCTACTATTACTGCTTCTTTCATGAGGATCCCCCTTACTTCATTTTTAAGCTATCAATCTATTAACCTTCATTTGCAATCTGACCGTATTTTTACTTATCCATTAGTTTCGAAGTGGTTTCCCTTTAACAAGCATATGCTGCATTCTTTGCTGAGATTTCGGAGTAGAAATTAATTTTAGGAAAGCTTGTTTCTCTAGGTTCAAGATATACTGCTCATCTACTTCTGTACCGTATGGAAGTTTTCCTCCGGCCAGGACATATGCAAGCTCTTTAGCTATGACAAGGTCATGATCAGATAGGAAGCCGGAAAGGCGCATGGATTCTGCCCCTAAAAGAAGTGTGGCATAACCTGTTTCACCGACCACAGGAATTTTTGTACGAACTGGAGCTGTATACCCTTGGTTATACATGGAGATGACTGCCTGCTTCGCATCATATAATTGATGATCTGCGTTCACACTTATTCCATCAGAAGAATTAAGGAAGTTATTCCCGCGTGCTTCTTCAGCAGAAGTTGAAACTTTTGCCATCGCGACTGTTTCAAATACTTGATTAGCCACTTTCTGCAAATCAAAGGCGACGCCCTTTGGCATATTCTTCAGCGTTTTTACATAAAGTTCTTTTGTTCCGCCACCGCCTGGAATCAATCCAACACCAGCTTCTACAAGACCCATATATGTTTCTGTCGTTGCTTGGATACGTGCAGCAGGAAGAGATACTTCCGCACCGCCGCCAAGTGTCATATTAAATGGCGCTACAACAACAGGTACAGCACTGTACTTAATCTTAAGCATTGCCTTTTGGAATTGGCTGATAACCATATCCAATTCCAACATATTGTCATCTTGTGCTTCCATCAACATCATGGCAATATTAGCACCTACACAGAAGTTTTTGCCTTGGTTTCCGATCACCAGACCTTTAAAATTAGCTTCTGCTTCATCGACTGCGGCATTGATCATTTGCATGATATCAAGACCTATTGCATTATTTGGTGAAGTGAATTCAAGAAGAGCCACTCCATCACCAATATCAATCAGACTTGCACCGCTGTTTTTCTTGATTACACCTTTTTGCTTCTTGATTGCTTTAAGGTTAATCACCTTAGGGTTTTCAAGAAGCGCTTTATATTCTCCATTATCATAGTAGAAAACTATGCCATTTTCTTCTTTATAAAAAGAAGTGATACCTTTTGCCAGCATATCCTTCACCCATTGAGGAACAGTAACTCCTTCTTGTTCTAAACGTGCTACTGATTTTTCAACACCAATCGCATCCCACGTTTCGAAAGGTCCCATAGACCAGCCGAAGCCCCATTTCATTGCTTGATCGATTGCCACAATATCATCGGCAATATTCCCAAGCAGTTGTGCAGAATACACAAGAGCTGGATTTAACACATTCCAAAGTAATTCACCAGCACGGTCATCGCTATAAACAAGCGCTTTCATTTTGTTGGCTAGACCCTTGGCCTGTTTAGCCAATTCAATAGAAGGAGTTTTTAATTTTTTAAGGGCTTCATATTCAAGAGTTTCAGGATTCAGCTCAAAAATCTCCTTACCCTTTTTCACAAAAAATCCTTGTCCGGACTTGCTTCCAAGCCATCCGTTTTCAAGCATCCTATTCATGAAACCCGGTATTTGGAAAACTGCTTTTTCTTCCCCTTCCACTTGGTCATATACATTTTTAGCAACATGTGCAAAAGTATCCAATCCAACTACATCAAGCGTCCGGAATGTCGCGCTTGTCGCTCTTCCGATTAATGGACCAGTTACCGAGTCCACTTCACCAACGCTATATCCGCCTTTTTGCATTTCACGAAGGGTTACTAGCAAACCATAAGTACCGATGCGGTTTGCAATAAAGTTTGGTGTATCCTTTGCTTCGACAACACCTTTACCCAGTACATCTTCGCCGAATTGTTTCATGTACTCGAGCACTTCTGGAGATGTTTCTTTAGTGGGAATGATTTCTAACAATTTAAGATAGCGCGGCGGATTGAAAAAGTGTGTTCCCAAGAAGTGCTTTTGGAAATCCTCTGAGCGGCCCTCTGCCATAGCTTCAATTGAAATTCCAGATGTATTGGAAGAAATGATGCTTCCAGGTTTACGATGTTGATCAACCTGAGCAAATACACTTTGCTTCACTTCAAGTCTCTCAACGACTACTTCAATGACCCAATCGACGTCTTTTAAACGACTTATATCATCTTCCAGGTTCCCGGCTTCAATCAACGCAAGATTTCCTTTAGCTGAAAGCGGAGCTGGCTTTTGCTTTAAAAGTTTAGTAATCGCAGTTTGGCTGATGCGGTTACGTACTTGTTTATTTTCTAATGTAAGTCCTTTTTTCTTTTCATCCTCTGTAAGTTCACGAGGTACAATGTCCAATAATAAAGTCGGAATGCCGATGTTAGCAAGGTGTGCAGCAATCCCTGATCCCATAACTCCTGACCCTAGAACAGCAGCCTTTCGTATTTGTCGAACCAAGTTTATATCCCCCTTACACAATGTATTG
>NZ_JBFUIB010000082.1:0-13073 GCF_056402095.1 Peribacillus sp. P4_C12 | reverse complement strand
GGGGACGGTCTTCCTTGATGATTCTCATCTAGAGGAGGATGTCACCCGCTTAATTGCAGGAGAGTTTGATTGGATCATTCTCACGACGGGAGTGGGAACGGAACTTCTATATAAAACCGCTGTGAAGATGGAAGCGGAGGCTCGTTTTATAGAAGCTTTGCAGTCTATGAAAATCGCAGCTAGGGGTTATAAAACGGCGAATATGCTGAAAAAACTAGGACTGCAGCCATTAATCCGTGACGATGATGGAAGTACGGCAGGGCTCGTTCGCAATCTAGAGGGCCATTTGTTTGGGGATGTAAAGGTCGCATTGCAACTGCATGGGGACCCGGCACCTCTTTTAATGAACTGGTTGGATGAACAAAAGGTAGAGCATAAAGAAATTCTTCCATACGAACATATTCTGCCGGAAACAGAAACGATGCAGCAGCTTATCGAAGAAATTCTTGGAGGGAAAATAGATTCTGTCGTGATCACGAGCGCACCGCAGCCTCGTAATTTGATGAAATTTGCCCGTGAACAAGGTGTGGAAGATAAAATAATCGACTGGTTTAAATCCGATGTGATTGCTCTTGCAGTTGGAAAAGTAACGGCGCAGGTCGTAATCGATGAAGGAATCAAGCGGGTCATCTATCCAGAAGATCAAAGAATGGGTAGTGCATTAATCGAACTGGTGAAATATTATCATGCCATTTCAAGTAAGTAAGAAGATAGAGGTGAAGTGATGACCAAGGCCAAGGGGAAAGTCTATTTTGTGGGGGCAGGTCCAGGTGATGAAGGTCTGATTACCGTCAAAGGGCAAAGAGCGATTGAAAAAGCGGATGTAATTTTATATGACCGGTTGCTCAATCCGAAGCTTTTGGAAGCTGCCCCTCCTCATTGTGAATTGATGTATTGTGGAAAGACGCCTTATACAAAGGGTATTAGGCAAGAGATAATCAATGAGCTGCTCGTTTCCAAAGCGCTGGCAGGACACAATGTCGTCCGTTTGAAAGGCGGCGATCCTGCCGTTTTTGGAAGAGTTGGGGAGGAAGCGGAATCGTTGAAAGAAAAAGACATTCCATTTGAAATCATTCCAGGAGTTACGTCGAGCATTGCCGCTTCCATGTATGCAGGCGTCCCCGTGACACATCGGGATTTTGGACGTTCCTTTGCGATGGTGACAGGCCATGAACGTACCAAACAGGAAATAGATTGGACTGGGCTTGTACAAAGTGTAGATACCGTTGCATTTTATATGGGAGTAGCCAACCTTCCGAATATTTGTGAAAACTTGATCAGTCATGGAAAATCAAAGAACACGCCGGTACTCGTCATTCAATGGGGCACCTATGGAAGACAAGAAACGGTGGAGGGGACCTTGGCCAATATAGTGGAAATGGTAAGTGAAAAGTCGCTTCAGAACCCGGCTATCACCTTGGTCGGGGATATCATTTTACTAAGAAAAAGGCTGCAATGGTTTGAAAAGAAACCACTATATGGGCAACAGTTTTTAGTAGCTCGAACGGGAACGACAAAAAGTTCCTTGGCGGAGAACCTTTATGAACTTGGGGGCGATGTCATCGAGTTTCCTAAATGGATTACGACAAAAGTAAAAGCTAAAAAAAGTCAGCTGCTATCTTTCCTTTTGTATGATCGGATGCTCTTTACCTCACCAGAGAGTGTTCATGGGTTTTTAGATTTACTCACAGAATATGCTATAGACTTCCGCCAAATTTCGGCCAAGCTTTATGTGGTATCGAGGAAATCGAAGAAAGTCTTACAGCAACGAGGGTTAATTGCAGCTCTCAAATCAGAGATGACGGAAGACGGAACTCTGTTGATTATAGGAGATCGGAAAAAGGAACACTTGGATCCAAATTATGGGGACGAGGACTATTTTCAATCTATCGAAAAATATGTGGATGAAAGATTTCTTGAAATTCTTCCGAGAATGCTAGAAGAAAATGCTGTTGATACGGTTCTTTTTTCTAATCAGCATTCAGTGGATATGCTGATGGATTATGGGGACAAGGCAGGCGTTGATGTTAGCGGGATGTTAAATCAAGCTACCATCGGGGTAATCGGGAAAAGTACCGGCAGGAAACTTAAAGACTTTGGGTTTACGCCGGATATGATGCCGCATGAACCGTCTGTCGAGCAATTGGTGGCTTTGATTGTGAATAGGAATGTTTTTAGGCTCTGATACAGAGCCTTTTTTCCATTTTTCAGCCAAAAGAATGGTGATAAATGATATGCTTTTTCTTTGGAGGGGATTTGTTGCTGATAAAGGTTCAAATTTCGTTGGTGTTTAGTATAATAGCCCTATCATCTTATAGTTTGATCACTAGGAATGTAGACTACTCTTCATACACCTTATTTTTATTAGGAGCTCTTGCTTGTGTTGTTTGTGGGAATAGAAAAACTTCGGAATGACCGAAAAGTTCGAGGGTATGTTTGTATCTTAGTAGCTTTATTTGTCCTTTTAGTTTCTTTACAAGGTTTTTGTAACTAAAAGATTGTTAATCATTTTATTTCAGGTGGTGATATTATGTTTAATATTGGTGATATATTATGGCAATTATTTTACCTCGCTCTTCTTGTACTTTTAGTCGTAATGGTTGTGAAGGTTTTCCGTTTCTTTATAAAACACATGACAAAAATGCATCATTTAGAAAATAAAGTAGATAAATTAAACGAACAGTTAAAAAAGAAGGATGATTAACGGCTCTATATCTGAGTCGTTTTTTTATTCCCCTTATGTGTCTTCTTCAATTCACCCCTGTAGCTTCGGAACTAGTCTTATGGAAGGGTAGGTGTTTTTCATTAATAGAGTATTAGTTAGTCTCGCAATAATCATATTTATATTAAATTTTTTCATATCACCTGTATTTTTTGGTGAAGAGCCAAGTTCCAATGGTACGTTTATCGGATTAATTTTATTATGCATTTGTCTTATTAGCCTTATTGATGAAGTGAAGAAAAAATAATAATAGAATAGCAGAGCCGTGTTTATGCTCTCAAAAAAAGCCTGAGGATGTTTAAGAAAAGTCTTTTATTCCTTCCCAGATTGGGTATTATATATAAGTAACTTTTCTAGGGAGGCGAATGAATTGAAACGGACATGGGAATTTGTATTAAGTATTATTGGCGTGAGTATCGCTGCGATTTCATTAATCGTGACGATTATAGCAGCGGTTTATATCAACAGTATCGATGTAACAGAAATAGTAGACTACTCATTAATGACAGAGTCAGAGTTTTCAACGTCTGATATGGATATGTCAATCAAGTTTTTTATTGGCTTATTATGGGCTGGGATTATATCCTTGTTTATTGCATTGGCTGGAGGCCTGATTGCTATCTTTCTAGTAAAAAGCGGCAAAGTGAAGGCAGCCGGAATCTTATTCATCATTACAGGCATTCTGACCATCTTTCATGTATGGCCCCTTATCTTCTTCATCGTGCCGGGTATCATGTGTCTGGTGCGGAAACCGAGAGAACCGGTAGAAGTGATTGTATAATAGAATAGACACATAGCGCCGAAAAATCTAACCATAAGATAGGAAAAATTTTAACCATAATAAATACATATTCTTGTGATTGGAAAAGAAAGAAGCTGACTCGATAATGTGAGTCAGCTTCTTTTGTTCTAGGTAATAAACAAATTGTTTATCCTTGTTAGGAATTTCATTTCAAAAAACCAATTTTATTCCAGTAATTGTTACAATTACTAGATTATCATGTTAGAATTATTATAAATTTAAATATAAATAGACTGGAGTTTGATTCATGAAGTTACCTTTAGTAAAAGCTGGAATAGTAACCTGTTTAACATTCAGTTTGTTCAATGGACAGGCTTTTGCAGCGTCTGAATTAACCAATGCATGCTCATCATTTGGTGAAATCCAACCGAATGAAAATCCTTCCCATAAGCAGATTAACTGCTTACTGACGAATGCAGCAATAAAGGCTGAAATCCCCCCTGAGGTGTTAAAAGCGGTTGCTACGCAGGAAAACGGGGATTGGAGGCAATTTAATGATGCAGGACAACCGATTAAATCCGACGATGGCGGTATCGGTCTAATGCAGCTTACCAATAAAAGTGGGTATGACCAGAAAAGGTTGGAAAATGATATAGTCTACAATATAGAAGCAGGCGTCGAGGTACTGAGCAGTATGTATTCAAGAAAAGATTTGCCGAAAATCAAAGGTGCAGCGCGTAAAGTTATTGAAAATTGGTATTTCCCTGTCATGGCATACAATGGGACAAAACCTGTGAACAGTCCTCTTTACCAGGAAACTGGGAAAATAAATACAAATGCCTATCAAGAGGAAGTTTTTGCTGAGATAGAAAACCAAAGTTATTTGAATGTTACAAAACTAGCAAAATATCCTTTTAAAACATCCGATTTTCAATATGATCGTGAAAGCACTGAAAATATCATCTTTAATAATCTGGAATATACACTGACAGATCAAACGCATGACTCTGTTTATTGGTTCAAGGCAGGAGACAAAGCGGTGACGACATCCAGGGTGAATATAAGGAAAGAAATAATCACTACGGAAGGTGCCGTATCTGTGCCATCCAATACAAGCTTGATCATCACAGGGAATTTTGACTATCACGAATCTAAGGGTAATAAATTTGTCTGGTACCCCGTACAAACTGAAGATCAAAAGGTGAAGGGCTATGTTTCATCAGCTTACATTGCGAAGAAACAATCAAGTCCTGATGTGCCAATTAAGGATACGGTTAAACCAGTCATTTCAGGTGCAACCAGTAAATCCATTCCGTTCAACTCAACTTTTAACGCTAAATCGAGCGTAAAAGCTAAGGATGAATCTGATGGTGATTTAACAAGCGCCATACGTGTTGAAGGTACTGTAAATACTAAGAAAATTGGAACTTACAATTTAACATATACTGTAGCTGACAAAGCTGGAAATGTCGCAAAAGTTACTAGGAAAATAACAGTATATGATCATGTTAAGCCAGTGATTTCAGGTGCCGCGAACAAAACAATCAGACTTAATTCTTCATTTAATCCAAAAACAAACGTGAGTGCTAATGATAATGCAGACGGCAGTTTGACTAGTAAAATCAAGGTAACGGGTACGGTAAATACAAAGAAAAAAGGAACGTATACATTAAAGTATACAGTCACTGATCAATCAAAAAATGTTACGACAGTTACAAGAAAGATCACCATAGATAGCACCAAGCCAGTCATTTTCGGCGCCAAAAGTAAAACCGTTGTCTATAACTCAGCTTTTAATTCTAAATCAGGAGTAACTGCGAAAGATAATTTGGATGGCAGTTTGACTAGTAAAATCAAGGTAACGGGTACGGTAAATACAAAGAAAAAAGGAACGTATACATTAAAGTATACAGTCACTGATCAATCGAAGAATGTTACAACCGTTACGAGAAAGATCACCATAGATAGCACCAAGCCAGTCATTTCCGGAGCCAAAGATAAAACCATTAACTATAACTCGGAATTTAACCCTAAGTCAGGGGTAACGGCGAAAGATAATTTGGATGGCAGTTTAACAAGTAAGATCAAAATCACAGGGACCGTAAATACCAAGAAAAAGGGTACCTATACATTGACTTATACGGTTACGGATAAGTCCAAAAACAAGGCATTAGTAAAAAGGAAAATCACAGTTAAATAGATAGAAAAAAGGGGATTCCGGAATATTGGAATCCCTTTTTGCTTGAATGCGGATGCATGCTGGAATGTTTTCGGCAGAACAATGTAATTATAATAGTAGAAAGAGCTTAATAAATGAAGTTCTTGGTTGGTGTATATGAGAAAATATTGATTTAAATGTTATAATTGTAAATAGATGTAATATCGAAGTTGTCTGGGGGGAGATAGTGTAATGGGCAAAGAAGAGGGTCATGTAAATTGGATGGATCAGATATTTCGGGACTATGAAAAGGACGGCGGTCTGAAGAATAATCCTGGCTTTGGAAAACCGCTTCCGAAGTCGGCATTATCGGGAAATATGTATGATAATTTCTTAACGAAGGCCAAAGACGCCGGTTTCCTTCCGCTTTGGATTAAATGGCAAAAAGAAATCCGGGGAGAGCTATCTGACGTGGTTCGATTAAAAAAAATGAATTCATCTGAATCAGAATTAACCAAACGAATTGAAGAAATTAATGAGAAAGTACGTACATATAATGGTATTTGCCCGACACAAATGCAACGCCGGGAAATCGAGTGGGGAAGCATCGAAGTTCAGTATGAAAAATGGAAGTGATGGATAAAGTGAAAAATGTGGGTATTTGTATGACGTGATTATGAATGGATTATGATATAATGACATGAATAAAAAACAGAGAGAGGGACTTCGTTTGGAAAAAAGAAAAGAAGTTTTTTCATGGATAAAAGCGATCGGGATTGCAGTCATTCTGGCCTTTCTAATTCGAACATATATTTTTGCACCTATTGTCGTAGATGGTGAGTCAATGATGCCAACTCTACAAGACCACGAACGAATTGTACTTAATAAGTTTGGAACAAACATCGATAGTATTGACAGGTTTGATATTGTTGTTTTTCATGCAACGGTAGATAAAGATTATATAAAACGGGTTATCGGTCTGCCAGGTGACCATATAGAATATAAAGATGATACGCTTTATATTAATGGAAAAGCATATGAAGAACCCTACCTAGACAAATATAAGAATCAGATGGCAGGCGTGCCGCTGACCGATTCTTTCAAGCTCGAGGATATAACCGGCAGCATGACAGTGCCAGATGATCAGTTGTTCCTTATGGGGGACAATCGCCAAAATAGTTTGGATAGCCGTGAAATCGGCACGATTTCCGTCGACGAAATTGTCGGCAAAGCGAATCTAGTGTATTGGCCGATCAAGGAAATAAAAATTGTAAAATAAAAGGAAGCGGACTCGATTGTCGAGTCCGCTTTATTGTTGGAAAAACTTATATCGGTGAAGAGATGAACCGAATGTTCCCATTTTCATCTTGATGAATCGTTTTCCCAGGATCTACTTCGATTGTTAATGGGTAAATCTCTGCAGCCCGGTCTGAAAAGAACCAGCGCCGTCCCGGTTTGCTTAATAAAATGAACACACCATTGCTGCCCATGAAAGAAATGCCATTAGGATTCAAAGTGCCGTTATCCCGGGGGGAAATACCAAAGTCGATTAGTTGCTGACCGATCGCATCGATTTTGGTAGTTGTTAAATTAATCTCACCAATGTTTAATAAAGAATCCATTGAGAAAGGCACTTCACTTTCTGGTGCAATTGAATGCCTGGCAATAAACTCTACAATATTGCCGGTCGGATCGGTGAAATATAGCGAGTGTGCATTGAGGTGGCTGAAGTAAACCTCATCATCGCCATCTTCCGTATTTAAAGAAGTCCGTGCTTTGATCCATTGCTTCGCTTCTTGAAATTGATTGGACGGGATATTGAAGGCAAAATGATAAAAGGATTTACTTCCGTTTTTTGTTTCTGTAAAAGCCAATTCGCTTGCCCCTACTTTTATAGTAAAACCATGATGACTCTCGTCTAGCAATTTGGCATTTAGCAATTTGACATAAAATTTCTTCATTTCAGCAATGTCACTCGCAAACAGACTCACTTTTTTAATCAGCATATTTATCACCTTTCTACATTCAGTTTCTATCATTGTAATTTAAATCTTCCTTAATAAACCAATTTGGAGTTTGTGTATTCTCTTTTTTTTTCTTTTTTCATTAAAACCAACTTATATGGGTTAAATTAGGTTATCCTATTATAAAGAAGTAATCACGTTAACCAGGCCCGTATCAGAAATTGGATTACTTTATTAAAAGGGTGTCTGAGATGGAGTACTAGAGATGGACATGGTAAAAGATTTAATATCAAACTATGGTTATTTTGCGATATATGGACTGCTGGCCCTCGGAATAATTGGTTTGCCGGTACCTGATGAGTTTATGATGACTTTTGTCGGCTATTTGTCGTCCATTGCTGTTTTAAATGTCCAAGGGGCATTCCTTGTCAGTTTTCTTGGGTCGATTTCTGGAATGCTGGTCAGTTACTTTATTGGTAAAAAGGTAGGCAAGCCTTTTTTGAGAAAGCACGGCAAGTGGATTAAGATGACTCCGGCAAGGCTGGAAAAGCTGGATAAATGGTTCAATAAATACGGTCCGTGGACCATTATTATTGCATATTTCATCCCAGGTGTTCGCCACTTCGCCAGTTATTTTTCTGGGATGAACGGGATGGGGAAACGAAAATATATTATTTTCGCAGGTGCAGGAGCTTTCAGTTGGTGTTTGGTATTTACAGCTTTTGGCTATTTTATTGGTGTCTTAACTTAAATTATTTGGGGGAGAACTGACTTCCTTAAGTGGGCCCGAGTTTTAAAATAATGAAACAAAAAAACCCCGTTTTTGAATTTCAGAAACGGGGTTGTCTATTGTTAACTTTCTTTATTGAGCAGAATATCCGCCGTCGATAACTAGCTCAGCACCAGTAACGTATGAAGCTTCATCAGATGCTAGGTAAAGCACTGCATTTGCAATATCAGCTGGTTGACCTAAACGTTGTAATGGAGTCGCTTTAACCATTTGGTTCACAAGTTCTTTTGACTCTTCTAATTTTTGTGTCATTGGTGTTTCGATAATACCAGGGAATATGGCATTAACACGGACGCCCATGCGGCCATATTGTGTTGCAGCAGCCTTAGAAATAGCACGAACAGCACCTTTAGAAGCTGAATAAGCGTTTAAACCCATACCGATTTGAGCTGTAAAGGAAGAAATATTTACAACAGCGCCTTTTCCTTCCTCAACCATGTAAGGAACAACATGTTTCATACCAAGGAAAGGTCCAAATCCGTTAACACTTAACATTAGTTGCCAATCAGCCAATGTTGTATCATTAATTTGTTTTTCTGTTGAGATTCCAGCATTGTTGACTAGGATGTCAACTCTACCAAATTTCTCAATAACAGTATCCATCATTTTTTTCCAGCTTTCGTCAGAAGATACATCAAGAAGTGTACCATAGACATTATCTAGCTCGTTCACTTTTGCAACAGCTTTTTCATTGATGTCAGCAGCAATAACTTGAGCTCCTTCTTTTGTGAATAGGTCTACCATTTCTCTACCCATACCGGATGCTCCTCCAGTAATAAGTGCCACTTTATTAGTTAATCTTCCCATCATAATCACTCCTAATAGATTTTTAAAAGCTGGACAATATGACCACGCATAGTGCAAAAGTTGTATGATCAACGAGCAATACTATAACTCCTTTATGAATCCGTCAAGCATTTTATTTTTCCGTTTACACATTGCCTTTTACTTGCTGGGAAAAAAGATGTTGTAAATCTGGGAAAGTTGATATATTTAAATAGACTTCCCACTCCCTGGTTCAAAAAACAAAACATACAGGTATAGTTGAAAGCGTTGTCAACCTTTTAATATTCAAATTTCGATTCCGTAAATTGTCAATATACAAAATTAGCTTAACCGTTCATTTGATAATACTCACCAGCAACCTTGTAGATCCTTTCGCACGTTATCATGGTCCTCGTTTGAGAAAAGCACTATATATTTCCTAGCAACTTTTGTTGATGAGCACCATATGTTCAATTCTAGTGATTAAATTCGAATACTGCAAACTTTTTGTACTTTCAATACAAAATTTTATAACTTCATTCCATTTCTTGTTTTTCAGGCGTTTGAGAAGTCTTTTATGTAAAAAGGAGGTAATCTATTAATGAATCACAGAATGTATCTATCCTTGGCCATTCCTCTTACGATTTCGACAATGAGTACGCCTTTGCTTGGGGCGGTTGATACGGCTGTGGTTGGAAAGTTGAGTGATCCTGCTTATATCGGCGGGGTAGCTGTTGGAACCATTATTTTTAATACGATGTATTGGCTTTTTGGTTTTCTGCGAGTTAGTACATCTGCCTTCGCTGCACAAGCAGAGGGGGCTAGGGATGAGACACAAAGCCTGATGGCCTTGATTCGTCCTTTTATGATAGCGGCAATTATCGGTCTTCTTTTTATCGTAATTCAGAAGCCCATTTTAAATGTTTCCTTAGCTGCAATCACGCCGGAGTCGGATGTTGCTGCCTTTGCATCTGACTATTTCAGTATTCGGATCTGGGGTGCGCCTTTTGCATTAATGAACTATGTCATTCTAGGCTGGTTAATTGGAAAATCTCGCATAAAAACGTCTCTGTTCATTCAAGTTTTCATGAACCTGATCAATATTGTCCTGTGCTTGCTTTTTGTAAATAGGTTTTCCTGGTCTGTATCAGGAGTCGCTACGGCTTCATTGATTTCAGAGATTGCAGCTTTCTTCGTTGGTTTGTTGGTGATTAGGAAGGTAGTTTCCATACCTGAAACCTTTTCTTTACGAGCGGGATTCGATTATACTTCCTTGAAAAAAATGATGGTGGTGAACAGGGATTTATTTATCAGGACAATTTGTTTGATTACGGTTTTTAATCTTTTCACGGCCAAAGGAGCCACTTTTGGGACAGAGACTTTGGCAGCCAATGCTGTACTCATTCAAATTCACTATCTGATGGCATATTGCTTTGATGGTTTTGCAAATGCATCGAGTCTTCTGATTGGGAAAGCCATTGGTTCGAGAGATGTACACCTTTATAAAAAAACGCTAGCTCTTTCAGCGCAATGGGGCCTGTATGCCTCTCTCATACTTGCTGTATTATACTGGTTATTTAGCGATAAAATTATTCTGCTCTTCACGAATATCCCAGGAGTCATTGAACTGACCCATGTATACGGACTTTGGGTAGTCATATTCCCATTCACAGCCTTTATCGGACTCATTTTCTATGGAGTGTTTACGGGTGCTACTGAAGCTGTTCCTGTACGGAACTCCATGCTTCTTGCGCTGCTGGCCTTTCTGTTTGTCCAGTTTTTGGCCGTCCCACAACATGGCAATCATGGATTATGGCTTGCCTTTCTTGTATTCAGTTTAGGTCGTTCCTTATTTTTAGCGTTATACATCCCGAGGTTAAACAGAAAAATAATGATTTTAATGGACGAAGAGAGTTTAGTGAAGGCACCCTCTTATAATTGAGAGAGGGTGTTTTTTAGTTGCAACGGTCATTTTGACAGTAGGTTGACGTTAGTGATAAAACGGGAATACTTAAAAAAGGTATCAACGCTTGGCGAATCATATAATAAAAGTGATAAAATAAAAAAATATATATAAAAGAGGAGTTGTCGTATTTTGAGTGAAATGAATTGGCGTGAAGAAGTTGAGAAACGGAAAATGGACATACTACTGGATACGCAAAATTTATTAAAAATAAAAAGCGTACTGGATGAAGAACATCCGACAGAAGAGGCTCCTTTTGGTAAAGGGGTAAAGGAAGCGCTTGATTACATGCTTCAGTTAGCCGAAAAAGACGGTTTTACTGTGAAGAATGTCGATAATGTCGCCGGCCATATTGAAATGGGTGAAGGCGAGGAGTTGATCGGTATTTTATGTCATGTCGACGTTGTTCCTGAAGGAGATGGCTGGAGTTCGGATCCGTTTGGTGCTGAAATCCGTAATGGTCGTATTTATGCTCGTGGGGCAATCGATGATAAAGGGCCGACGATGGCTGCCTATCATGCGATGAAGCTTGTCAGGGAGATTGGTAAGCCTTTGAACAAACGTGTGCGGATGATTATCGGAACGGATGAGGAATCAAACTGGCGCTGTGTTGGCCGTTATTTTGAAGTGGAAGAAATGCCATCGATGGGCTTTGCGCCAGATGCTGACTTCCCAATCATCAGTGCGGAAAAGGGAATCTGGGATTTCTCAGTTATACATCCAGCCGATGCAGGCAATGGAACGAACTCCGAAGTAAATGTTATTGAATTTTCATCAGGCCGAAGAACGAATATGGTACCAGATTTCGCAAAGGCCACAGTGGAAGCTGTAAATCCCGCTGAAGTTGTGACAAACTATCAAAATTATCTTCAAAAATATTCGTTGAAGGGACAAGCCGTTCCACAAAAAAATCAAGTGCTTCTAGAACTTAACGGCGTTTCAGCTCATGCAATGGAGCCGAAAAATGGAGTCAATGCAGGTATGCATCTAGCCGTATTTTTAGCAGACCTAACACTTGATCCGCATGCGAAATCCTACTTTACTTTCATTAAGAATTATTTGTTTGAAGATTCCCGTGGAAATAATTTAGGTGTGGCTTACACAGATGAGCAAACAGGTGAATTGACGGTTAATGCAGGAGTATTCAACTATTCCAAACAGGGTGACAGTTCCATTGGCTTCAGTATGCGCTACCCGGTAACATTTGAGTGGGAACAGCAAAAAGCGGCATTAGAAGAAAGACTTGCAGCATATAATTTGCGTGTGAAGTCCAATTCTCATTCAACGCCTCACTATGTGAACAGCGAAAGTTTCCTGATTAAGACGCTGCAGCAAGTGTATGAAGCAGAGACCGGTGATAAAGCAGAGCTCCTTTCAATTGGCGGTGGCACATATGCCCGTTCATTGAAGGAAGGGGTCGCTTTCGGGCCTCTATTCCCAGGCAGTGAAGATATTGCGCATCAAAAGGATGAATATATTGTTATTGAAGATATGCTTAAGGCAACGGCAATTTATGCACGTGCCATTCATGAATTAGCTAAATAAGAGGCTGAGAGGGAGAAAGAAAGACATGGGAAAAATCATTTATAACGGCGAACTTAAAACAAGATCGGACGTAAAGGTTGATATTGAGGACCGAGGTTATCAATTTGGTGACGGGATATATGAAGTCATTCGAGTTTATAACGGCGAAGTATTTGCGAGTAATATGCATGTAAACCGTCTAATGGACAGTGCAAAAATGATTCAGCTGAAGGTCCCTTTTACTGTAGCGGAAATCGAAGCCCGAGTTAAAGAACTAATCGCTGAAGATAAACTGCGGAACGGGATTGTCTACATGCAATTGACGAGGGGAGCGTGCTCGCGCACTCACGCTTTTCCAATTAATGAGGTGGAGCCGGTCTTTGTCGCCTATACGAAAGAAATGCCCTATACAGGAAAAGTGAAGCCTGGGGTCAAGGCCGTGACG
>NZ_JBFUIB010000081.1:0-13125 GCF_056402095.1 Peribacillus sp. P4_C12 | reverse complement strand
GGTTAGAGGTGCTGTAAGTATGTATATTCGATTCTATAACCATCATCGCTTCCAGAAAAAATTAAACAACCTGAGTCCATATCAATATAGAACTCAGGCTGCTTAATTGGTCTTTTTTATTTCTGTCTATTTGACAGGGGTCACTCCAAATATGGMGGGCCTTTTGTTTATCGACAAAAGGGAGTTTGGAATGGTCACATCCCGAACCGTGATTTTAAAAAATGGTTTAAYTCTGCTTTACGGAATYCTCAATGGATGGAAGAAATTTGCGACACTCCTGCCGAATAACTGGCTAGCCGAGACCCCACAGACGCTTGCGGCGAGGAGGCTTGGCAGACAGTCGGCGGAAAGGGAGCGGATTTCTGAAATCAACTGAAACGTTTTTCAATAAAAAAACTGCAGGCAAACTCGCTTTCTACGAATTTGTCTACAGTCTGAAGGCCTCCGATTGATATGGAGGGCCTTCCTTTGCCTGCTATTCTTTTCATTTCACAATCAGAATGTTTCAGCTGCTTTTGCAACGTTTTCCAAACCATCCGCGATGATTTTTTGTGTGCGATCAGGATACTGATTATGTCCTTCAATAACCACTTCTTCTGGATTTTTGATGCCCCATAGGCTAATGATGGTTTTCACTAAGTTTACAGCCATTTCAGCAGAAGCCATTCCTTCTACGGAATAATCTGAGCCACGAGCGTTTAAAAGCATGACTTTTTTATCACCAGCATATCCAACAGGACCTTCCGCTGTATAATTAAACATTTTTCCAGCTTGAGCCAAATAAGAAAGGTACGTGATTAGCGGAGCAGGTACCGTTGAATTCCATAAAGGAAAAGCAAATACTACTTTATCCACAGCAAGGAATTGATTTAAATATTGATCAACTAAACTAGCTGCTTTTTCTTCTTCAGGTGTCAGTTCAAAACCTTGGTTTCGTTTATACATCCCAGTTATCGCTGTATTACCATAGTACGGTAGCTCTTCTTTAAATAAATCTAACTCAATCACTTCATCCGTACCATTCGCTTCTTTATAAGTTTTTACAAATGTATCATACATTTTTGAGCTAATTGCCTGGTCTGCTGGACGATCGTTTGCTTTGATAAATAATACTTTTGTCATTTTTTTATTCTCCTCTGCACTTGTATCTTTATTTCCAAATAACTTACTGAAAAATCCCATTTTTTCTCACCAATGCTTTCTGAATATACTATAGTTCCAACCCTAAAGGCTTTAGATAACTAAATGAATCTCATTTCCTGACGGATCTGTGATGACATAAAAACCGTCTTCTTTTGTAGCTTCAGCACCAATTTTGTTTAGGTTTTCAATCACTTTGTTTCTCGCTACTTCATCTGCAAAAACAAGTGAATACCAGTTGAGCCCTACACTGTTTTTCTTTGGAGCAGGAGCGCCAACGCCATTCCATGTGTTTAATCCGATATGATGATGATATCCGCCGGTTGAAGTAAAGAGAGCCCCTCCAAATCGATTCACAATAGTAAACCCAAGACCCAACATGTAAAACTCTTCTGTTTTTCGTAGATCCGCTACATGTAAATGAATGTGTCCCATTAACGTACCAGCAGGCAGTCCGTTCCACTCGGCGTCACTTTCTGCCAGAAGGCTGTTTCCATCTAACGGGTCCGTTCCCATCGCAACTTCTCCATTTGACCATTTCCAGTCAGAAGATGGACGGTCCCAGTAGACTTCAATGCCATTTCCATCCGGATCAGTAATGTACAGCGCTTCACTTACATCATGATCCGAAGCTCCAAACCGGTATTCTATTTGAAGTAAATGACGTAAAAAGATCGACAAGTCAGCACGGGTTGGTAGCAAAAGAGCAAAGTGATATAAGCCTGTTGTTCTTCCTTCTTTTGGAATTACATCAGCGGGCTGCTCAAGCGTAAGCAACGGGGTTTTACCATCTGTTGTTAAAACAGCTTTACGATCCGTTTTTTTCAATAATTGGAGACCTATGATATCTTGATAAAACCTGATGGCATTATCCAAATGCATGACATTAATACTAACTTCCCTAACAAACGTAACGGGCTTTTGATGAAATTCCCCCATCATATTGTTACTTCCCTTCTTTATTAAAGAGTTTATTATCTAAAGAAAAAAGCGAGCGATTTGCACATGCTAGATAAACGGACATAGCAAGCAGTGCTAAGTCCAGCTCGTATCCTGCCATTTGTCCATTGCCAAGAAATCCAGCAGGTAATTTAGCCGTGAAAATGGCACCCAGCATAATAACGACAAACAAGATAGAAACGATTCGTGTTCCAAAGCCAACTATTACTGCAAGACCTCCGACTAATTCGATAAATGCTACCACATAAGCCATGAACCCAGGAATTCCGAGGCTATCAAAGAAGCCTGCCGTGTTACCTATTCCACCTTGAAACTTTGAAACTCCGTGAATGAAAAAAGTAAGACCTAAAATTATCCGTAAAAAAACTTGACCAGCTTCATTTCTATTCATGTTATTTATTCTCCTTTTTTGTTGGTTACTTTATGTAAGTAATTATATTTTAATAAGCTTATATTGTCAAGTAAGTTTAATAGACTTACATTAAACTTAACAAATCCCCCTATGTATCTTTCAATATATCGAATGAATTTCGAAGGACTATCTTGTCTAGAACAGCTGAATTAGTTGGGATCTTATTGGAGTTAATAAGTGTCAGTACATATGAAGGAAGGAATAGTAGAAGTAAATAAACTTATTCCTTAGAAAAAGTCATAAGGGTTTTTAGGAGCTGAACTCATAAATCATGAAARAAATAAAAAAACCTGAATACCTCAAAAAAAAGTGAGGGATCCAGGTTTTAAGGTTAATTTTTCTTTGATAATTGCAATGCATTTTTGATGCTTTTTAGTGATTTTGAGCTTCCATACATCAGGACTCCACCACGATAGATTTTCGCTCCGATAATACCAAGTAAAATAATTGTTAAAATCAATACAGCAATGCTTATTGCGATTTCCCAGAAAGGGACATCAAGCATTCCTACACGCAAAAACATAATCATTGGAGTGAAAAATGGAATGAATGATGTAATGGTAATATAACTAGCTGAAGGATTCCCTAGTCCAAACATCGCAATCATAAAGGCAATGACAACAAGCATGGTCATCGGTGAAATCATTTGCTGGACATCTTCAATTTTGCTGACAACGGACCCAAGACAAGCCGCAAGTGTCGCGTACAGAAGATAACCAAGCAATGCAAAGATGATCGCATAAATGATCGTTGAGATATTGATGCTGCCGAAACCAAAAAATGCGAAAAATCCTTCATTCATGCCTGTCAAGTTTTGCTTAATTGATAAATAACCCAATCCAAAAAATAAAATCATTTGTGTAAGACTAAGCAAAGCTACCCCCATTATTTTGGCAAACATCTGCGTGACTGGCGGGACACTTGAAATCAGGATTTCCATGACCCTTGATGTTTTTTCAGTGGCTACTTCCATTGCAATCATCGTTGCATACATCAACACACCGAAGTAAATAACGAATAAAAGCACATACACGAGACCACGGGCTTGATTGAGGTCTTCTTCTGTTTTTGCATTTTCCTGAAGTGCAATCGTTTCAAAGGCTGGCGGCGTATTTAATTGAGTGATTTGCTGCTCTGTCAATTTCAATTCATTCGCTGTGATTTGGCTTTTCAGTTGGGTAAGTGCGAGAAGCAAATCATTACTTACCATTGAATCTGAAATTTGATTCGCTTTATACGTTCCCTTAAAACCTAGGCTGTCATCCTTTTCGATTAACAGATACCCAACGATTTCTTCTACGTTAACCATTTCATCCGCTTCCTTTTCATCTTGGGCGGATATTATCGAGAGCTCATCGTTCACACCTGCTACCGCAGTCTTATAAGAATCAAATAAACTACCTTCAGTCAGATCGATAACGGCAACCTTTTCCTGATCATCACTATCGAATGTATCAATAAACTTCGAAATATTTGTAAGAACAAGAATCAATGCCATCATAATGACTGTAGAAATGATAAAGGATTTCGTTTTTAATTTTGATAGATATGTATGGGACAGAACAATCCAAAATTTATTCATAGACTGCACCTACTTTTTCAATGAAAATATCCGTCAGCGATGGTTCTTCCAATTCGAATTTTCGAACGAACCCTTTTGGAACAAGATCACGAATCATACTCTCAGCTACATCTTCACCAGTGACTTGAAGAATTTTCCCTTCCATCGTGTCCTTAACTTTTGTTACACCAGGATAAGCATCCAAGAAAGATAAATCAAAATCAGCTTTAATTGATACATTCTTTTTTCCAAAAGAACGCTTAATTTCTTTCAATTTCCCAGCCACTACGGGGGATCCTTTATGCATAATGCAAAGATGCTCACACATCTCTTCAACATGCTCCATACGATGACTTGAGAAAACAATCGTCGTGCCGCTGTCCCTCAAGTCGATGACCGCCTTCTTCAGCATTTCCACATTAACAGGATCTAGTCCGCTAAAGGGTTCGTCAAGAATAAGCAATTCCGGTTTATGAATCATGGAAGCAATCAACTGAATTTTTTGCTGATTTCCCTTTGAAAGCTCTTCAACACGCTTATCGATGTACTCTGGCACCATAAAACGATCAAGCCAATATTCTAACTCTTTCAATGCATCTCCTTTTCTCATGCCTCTTAATCTAGCTAAATATACAATCTGATCGCGCACCTTCAGCTTTGGATATAGTCCGCGTTCCTCAGGAAGGTAACCAATTAATGAACTGGTCGTATAATCGATTTTCTTGCCATCCCAAACTATTTCTCCTTCGGTTGGGTCAAGCAAGCCAAGTATCATACGAAACGTGGTTGTTTTCCCTGCACCATTCCCTCCTAAAAAACCAAACATTTCTTTCTCGGGGATAGTGAAATTTAGATTATTAACAGCTGTGAAATCTCCAAATTTCTTTGTGATTTCTTTGATTTGTAAAGCCAATGTACAACCTCCTATGACATTATTCATATTCCATATTAATAGAAAACTTTTCCAATTACAACTACCTTAGAGGAGCAAGAACATCTCTCCGCCACCATTCCGTTTGTAATTATATGCAAATTTCCACAAATAAAGTTCCAATATTTAACCCCAAACGACTGCCACATAGACAACCTTTGGACACTTCCCGTTTTTTTCTACGAATCTTAAGAAAAAAATTCCTTTCCTCTTCTTGCTACAGATTAGGCCAATGATAATGACTTCATGGAAATGCAAAGGCGATTTTCACATCGATATATAATAGACTCTCAATTCAAGTATTACTCGCAAATCAAAATAAACTAGTCATGCAGGAGTGCCTTATTCTTATCCTAATTGGCTGTTCACACCTGCTGGGGTAACTACTCCCTCCCGAACCTTTTAGTTTAATAACTTACTCATATAAAAAAACGAATTGCCGAAGCAACTCGTTTGATGGGTTTTACTGTTTGTATGTGTATAATATTGTTGAATTAATGATGAAAGAATCTGCAATAGTTCTGCCGACTTCTTCACATGCCACTTTGTGAAACTTTGTTGCATCGACTTGTTCATATAATAATTGATGTATGCCATCCACCGATCTAATGGCCACTATAGCCTTTGGATTCGTCTCAAATATTTGTTTTAAAATATCCTCTTTATTAGGAACAAGGCTGGCAATCCAGATAAGATCATATCCACTATAATCATGTAGAGCACCATCTTTTAAAATATAGCTTGAGTTCCTATCAATATCTAAATCTTGTATGAAACCCTGGCCATATGTATAAGCCTGCTTATCAATATCGAGACAGGTCATTTTTGAACCCAATTCTTGTTTAAGCAGTAAAGGGCTTAAAGGTAAAGGACCCGCTCCAATAAATGCGAACGAATGAAAATCATTTTTTACTTTTTTTAGTTCATGTATTTCTGTTTTGATCAGTTCTTTGTAGTTTTCCCAATAAATAAATGAACGAAAGTCATCTAAGGAATTCACCTTGCCAATAAATAATTTGGCATAGTAATCCTCCATTAAGGTTTCGGCAATCGTCAGCTTTTCAAGCATGGTTCCCCTAATTGATTTAATCTCCTTATCGTTAAGAATATCTTCTGCTATGGAATGATCTATTGGTTTAGAAAGAATGGAAACTAGTTCAGATAAAACGTGATTAATTATCTCATTATTTGGTGATAAATCTTGTTCTGCTAGTAAGATTTTATATGTTTCTGTATATGTATTAATGATTTTTTCTTGTTTTCTAGCTAATTCGATTGTCTTCATGTCTAACACTCCTCTAAGGAAATAATTTATGACTTAACTGTGGTATATACAGTGCTAAAAATACTGAACGCCCTAAGCTAAATACAGTAAAGGCCAACCATAACGCATGGTTTTGAAACGAAGGCACAAAGATATATAAGGTTATTAAAAAAACAATTAAGGAGTAAATCATTGAGTTCCGAATAGGCGCAGCTTCTGTAGCCCCTGTAAAAACACCGTAGAAAACGATGCCTACACTTGCCGAAAGAGGAAACAAAATAAGCCAGATTCCATAATCATTTGCCAAATCAATGACACTAGGTATGCGTGTAAATAGTGAAATGATGTAATCACTAAATAGATAGTAACTGGCAGCAATCATTAGAGAGGATAGGCCCCCCCATTGCCAGGACAACATAAGGGTCTTCTTATACAAGTGCTTATCCTTCGAACCAATGGCTTTTCCAACAAGAATGCTAGAGGCATTTGCGAACCCGTCAAAGAAGTAAGCCATTATATAGTGAATTTGAATAAGGACGGCATTGGCTGCCAATATCTCCGTTCCATATGACGCGCCCTTTGCCGTAAAGATATTAAAAACAGTTAGCAAACAGAGCGTTCTGATAAATAAGTCTCGATTCACCGCCATCATTTTTTTAAAAGATAATGGGTCAATCATCTCTTTAATGGGAGGCATTTTAATTCGATAGGGCGTCGCTTTCCAAATAATAAATAGCCCAATGAAAAAGGCTGTTACCTCTGATAGAAGAGTCGCTATAGCTACTCCAGATACACCCCATGCGAAAACATGGACAAACAACAAATCCAGAACAATATTCATGAGGTTCATAAACACTTGTAGCACTAACGAAACCTTGATTTTGGACATTCCCATTAGCCACCCTAAGATAACGTAATTCATTAAAGTAAATGGAATTCCCCAGATTCGAATGCTGAAGTATTCAGAGGCATATAAGTGAACGTCAGTGTCCGGGTTTATCAAGGTTAATGAAATATGTTCAATCGGACCTTGAAGCAGTATAAAAAATATTCCTACCGCAATCGCTATTAATAACGGCCTGATAAAGGCTAACATTCCTTGTTGTTCATTCTTTGCACCAAGTGCTTGTGCAGCAAATCCAGATGTACTCACTCGCAAAAAGCCGAACAGCCAATACATGGTATTAAAAATAATCGTACCTACAGCTACACCTCCCAAATAAGCCGGATTGGGTAACTGACCCACTACTGCCGTGTCCACCGCACCTATTAGAGGTGTCGTTATCGTCGAAATGGTCAAAGGAATGGCTAAGGCTAGATATGATCTGTGATTCACCGCATTTCCCCCCTTATGGTTCAAATCCTTATCTGTCGTTAATCAAAATCATTACGATTTATATTTTAAACAGATAGAGCGGTTTTCCTGATGTTCTTCATCATTCAAACATGGTTAATAATTCTTGTGTGTATGAATGACGGTCCATAGAAAAGAGGTTTTCCCTCTCGAATGAATCAACAATGACACCCTCTTTCATCACCATGATTTTTTGACTCATCTCATGCACAGCCGCCAGGTCATGAGAAATAAAAAGATATGAAATATCCAACGTCACTCGTAGTTCATCTAACAAACGCAATACGGCTGCTTGTGATAGCACATCAAGACTTGAAGCCGGTTCGTCTAAAATTATAAGCGCTGGTTCAATACTAATAGCGCGTGCAATGGTCACTCGCTGCTTCTGTCCTCCACTTAGTTCATGCGGAAATCGTTCAGCAAGCCCCGTTGGAAGTTCTACAGCTTCTAATAGCTGTGCGACAAAGTTTTCTTCACTTGTATACTGAAATTGTTTCATCTTAGCTTGACTGCTGTATTGCAGGTAAGGATCTATTAGCGAATCTTTTATCCTTAGTTTTGGATTCAACGCTGAAGCAGGGTTTTGTAAAACCGCTTGGATGTTTTTTCGGTACGGCTTTAAATTGCGCTCGCTTTTGTTTTGCAGAGGCGTCCCCTCGAACATGATTATACCTTTATTAATAGATTCAATCTGTAAAATGCAGCGAGCAAGCGTGCTCTTCCCGCACCCACTCTCTCCTACTAAACCTAGGCACTCTTTCCTCTCCATGCTAAAATTCACGTTTTTAAGAACTTCCACACCGTTATCGTACGTTTTATGGACATTTTTCACTTCTAATAAACTCATCCTGACACTCCTTCAAGTGTTAATGAACTCCTGCTTCTAAGTGATGGCGATGATTGAATCAGTTTATCTGTATAAGCGTGCTGCGGATGATTCAGCACCTGATTTTTATCACCGGTTTCTATGATTACTCCTTCTTTCATAACAGCAATTCGGTTCGCATATTTCTTCACATGACGCAAATCATGGGTAATGAACAAAATTGCACAGCCGGTTTCTACTTGCAACCGGGATAACAATTGCAAAACCTTAAAAGAAGATACACTGTCCAAAGCAGTAGTCGGTTCATCTGCTATCAATATATCTGGTTTAAGCAGCAGTGCTATCGAAATGGACACACGTTGAAGCTGCCCCCCGCTTAATTGAAACGGATATCTTCTATAGATATCTTCATAAAGGCCAACGGAAATAAGCGCTTCCACAGCTTGCTGCCGTCTTGCTTTTTTAGACAGTTTAAGGTGCGTCCGCTGATACTCCTCGAAGTGTTGTCCAATGGTAAGAAACGGAGTAAATGAACCTTGGTAATCTTGAAAAATATAAGCTAGGTGCTTTCCGCGAATTTTCCGCATTTCAGAGGAAGACAGCGTTAATAAATTCTTTTCTTGATACCATATTTCTCCCTTTGCTTGGAGATTTGGCGCTAGCAACTGTCCGATTGCCATTGCTGTCATGCTTTTGCCGCTACCACTTTGACCAACAAGTGCGAACCACTCTCCTTTATGGATGTCTAACGAAATATCTTTGACAATCCTATTTTGTTTTCCTATAACAGATAGATGATTAACGGTTAAAATACTCACGATTCCACCTCCTTTTTCACATCAAATTTATCACGCAAATAATCACCGAATAAGTTTGATAAAAGAACGACAAATCCAATAGCAAGTCCGGGATAAATCATCAGAAACAGATTGGATTGAAAGTAAGGACGGGCGTCATTGAGCATTGCTCCCCATTCTGGTGCTGGAGGCTGCGCACCGAGTCCAATATAAGACAGGGAAGATATGAGTAAGATGATTTTCCCTAAATCGAGACTTGCCAGTACGAGTACATTCCCAATAAGGTGCGGAAATAGATGTTTTCGCATAATTCG
Source organism: Peribacillus sp. P4_C12 (assembly GCF_056402095.1). Lineage (NCBI taxonomy): Bacteria > Bacillati > Bacillota > Bacilli > Caryophanales > Bacillaceae > Peribacillus > Peribacillus sp. P4_C12. The sequence continues at coordinate 3,566 of NZ_JBFUIB010000081.1, read as the reverse complement.
GAAGGAACTAACTCCATTAATTTTAGCTACCGTCACATAATCTTTCTGACGCTCAGTAATCACCGTACTGCGCACAAGCCGAGCATAGTTCACCCATTTCACTACAACAATGGCCAACAGCAGGTTCTCAATTCCCGGACCTAATAGACCACTCAACACAATAGCTACGATCGTATCTGGAAACGATAAAAAAGCATCTGCAATACGCATGAAAATTCGATCGATCAGACCTCCTTTGAATCCAGAAATCACCCCAAACGGGACGCCGATTATAACAGCAACTAATAAGGATAAGAGCCCATAGCCAACGGTCAGCTTTGTACCAAGCAGCAGACGCGTTAATACGTCACGCCCTAAGTGGTCCGTGCCGAGCGGATGTTCTAGGCTTGCTGGCAATAATCTTTCAGCCAGATTAACTAGTAGCGGATCATGTTTCAGGCCAAGAAAGGTGTACGCTGCAACAGCAAACACAAAAGCCATCGTTGTATAAATAGCGGCAGCTTTCCATCGTCTTTTGATTTGTTTTCTGAACACTAATTCCATCAACTATTATTCCTTTCCTTTAGTCTTAGCTCAGGATTCAAATATCGGTAAGTTAAATCCACTGCGCTATTTACCATAAATACAATAATAGCCATAATTAAAATGTATCCTTGGATGACTGGGTAATCACGAGACCGAATGGAGTCAACGACCATCTTCCCAATACCAGGATAGGCAAAAATCACTTCAACCACGACGACCCCGCCGATCAAGCTGCCAAGGCTAACGCCGAATACAGTTATGACCGGCGGTAAACTATAGCGAAATGCGTGGGCAAAGAAGATACGTATTTCTGAAATCCCCCTTGACCGGGCGGCTCTGATAAATTCATGACTAAGCGAGTCAATCAAGCTCGAACGCAGTAAGCGGACGTATACACTTGTAATGGCAAGGCCCAAAGTAACCGACGGCAAGACCATTGAAATGAATCCGTCCCTTCCCATTGTTGGAAATACCCCCCATCTCACCGCGAATAAATCAATCAAAAGTAGTCCCAGCCAAAAGCTAGGGATAGCTGCGCCTAATAATGAGACTCCACGACTTATCTGGTCAATCCAACTGCCTCTATATAAAGCAGCAAGCGATCCTAAAGGAATGGCTATACTAAGCATGACAAGTAAAGCACCCATTGACAGTTCAAGTGTCGCTGGCAGACCGCTTAAAATCATTTTCATCACAGGCTGATTCGTAATATAGGAATTTCCGAAATCTAATTGAACAAAGTCCGCAAACCAATGGCCATACTGCACAAGCAACGGATCGTTGAATCCCAATTCTTCACGAAGCTCATAGACTTGCTCGTTTGTGATCGATACATCATCCACTTGAAGAATTGATAGTACCGGATCACCTGGAGCGAGCCGCACAAAAAGAAAGCTGATAAATGTAGTAACAAGGATAAAAATCACAACCTCGATAAATCGCCTGCCTAGAATGCGGAACATTTACTTCACATCCAGTTCATTCGTCAGCATGTAGTATTCACTTCGCGAAGTGATCCAGTTTTCAACTTTATTGGAGTTATATGCAACAAGTGTGTTGGGATGTAAAATAAATGAGTTATATACTTGTTCATCCACATACATCGCAATTTCTTCAGCTAAATCTGAACGTTTTTTCTGCCCAACCGTTACGTTTAACTTGTCAATAAGTGCCGTCAAGTGATCGTCATCCGCACCACTGAAGTTTAAGGCGCCATTTGGATGATACGTTGCATTTAAATAGTAACCGGCATCTCCGCGCGGTGCCGTTAAATTACTGTACGTTGTTAAATCCCAATCCCGATTGGCAGCCATATACTCTTCCGGGATTTCAATCTGTTTGATTTTCACATCAATTCCTAGCTGCGCAGCATCCGATTGAAATACTTGAGCGATTAACGGTAAATCGGCACGTGAACTGTAAGTAAGAAGCGTAAACGAAAGCGGTTTGCCGTCTTTTTGCATAACATCATGTACTTTCTTATATCCTGCTTTTTCAAGATATTCTCTAGCCGCTTCCATTCCGTTCTCTTTTTTTGGATAGTCTGGAGCAAATGAGAACGTAGATGGAAAAGGTCCTGTGGCAACTTCTGCATGACCTTGTAAAATCGTATCCGCAATGGATGAACGATCTATCAAAGCATCTATAGCCTTACGAACGTGTATATCTTGCAGCGCTTTCCGTTCTAAGTTCATCGTCATTTGATGTACACGGAAAGTAGATGTGGACTCCACAGTTACCCCATCTATAGCTTCTAAATTTGCTAGGCTTTCAACTTCTGGACGGAAGACAATATCAGCATCTCCTGATTCAAGTGCAAGAGAGCGCGCGTTGGCATCTTCATTAAACGAAAATCTGGCTTTCTCCAGTTTCGCGGCTCCAGCCCAGTAAGAATCGTACCGCTTAAGATCCACTGCAGTTCCTGGTGTGAATTTCGACACGGCAAAAGGGCCTGTCCCAATTGGTTTGTTTATAAAGTCACTTTCCGTTACGTCAAGAATCGATGTGTTTGGATGAACCAATTCAGATGGGAACTCCGGAAAGGGAACTTCTGTTTTAATCATTAAAGTATTTCCTTTTGCTTCTATCGAATCAATGCGCAAGGCATTCTTAATCGCTAGACTATCTTTCATCGCCCTCTCTAAAGATGCCTTTACTGCCTCGCCATCCATAGGTTTTCCATTCTGAAACGTCACTCCCTCCCTTAGATTTAACTCCCATAATTGTCCATCTTTACTATTCCAGCTTTCAGCCAGCCAAGGCTCAATAGTCAAGTCCTTATCATTGAGATGTACCAAAGTTTCAGTAATTCCTGCACGAAGTGACACATAACTTGTATCAACATTAGGATCAAGCGAGCTAGTGGCAAAATTAAAAAGTAAATTCACTTCTTTTTTCTTTTTCTCTTGTTCTTTTGCAGTCTCGGAAGAACATGCTACCAAAAGAAAGAAAAAGACTGCTAGAAATAGAATAAATAATGATTTGTATTTCCTGAACATAAGATAATCCTCCATAAATATTTTTAGGTTTATATCAGATGTCGAAAATCGTATTGATTACGATTTATATCGCAGTTTTACTATCATGATTTGACAGGAAATAATTTCTTGATATTACTAGTGAGAGATTTCCCCAATCAGAAATCATTCAAATTGTCCCTTGTTTATAGGTTCCTTACTATGTATGGATTGGATAATCTTCTACCTTCTTTCCTGCTTCTCCTTTCTCCAAACTTACGCGAAGAGGACTAAACTCGAGTTAAAGTACGAACCCATGAGTAAATGCACTCAATTCACGAGTAAAGGCGCCAAATTCACGAGTAAAAGTGCCAAACTCACGAGTAACTGCGCTAAACTCACGAGTTAAAGTACCAAACTCACAAGTAACTGCGCCAAACTCTCGAGTAACTGCGCCAAACTCTCGAGTAAAAGTGCCAAACTCTCGAGTAACTGCGCTAAACTCTCGAGTAAAAGTACCAAATTCACGAGTAAAAGTACCAAATTCACGAGTAACTGCGCTAAACTCACGAGTTAAAGTACTAC
>NZ_JBFUIB010000080.1:0-13252 GCF_056402095.1 Peribacillus sp. P4_C12 | reverse complement strand
GCCTTTTACTCGTGASTTTCTGCTTTTTACTCGTGASTTTCAACCTTTTACTMGTGAGTTTCTGCTTTTACTCGTGAGTTTCACCCCTTTACTCGTGASTTTCAGCCTTTTACTCGTGAGTTTCTGCTTTTTACTCGTGAGTTTCACCCCTTTACTCGTGAGTTTCTGCTTTTACTCGTGACTTTCTGCTTTTTACTCGTGAGTTTCACCCTTTTACTCGTGAGTTTCACACTTTTACTCGTGAGTTTCACCATTTTACTCGTGAGTTTCACCATTTTTCTCGTGAATACAGATTTTTCAGCACAAAAAAACCCATGTTTACTCAACATGAGTTGCTTTGTAAGTTATAAGAGTCCCAATTGTGCCGTTTACGCCTTTGTTTTGAACCCGCTCTCCGCAGGTGGGTGCTCGGTTCCTCGCGTTTGTAAGTCCTCTACGAGGGAGGCATGTACGCGGCCAGGAAACTAGTGCTCCCGGTAACTATAAGTGTTCGGTCAAAACTTATAGGTTAAAGAACGAACACATCAGGACTCTTACTTATTGAAAATATCATATCATAATGCTTTACTCCGTTTCAAGAGAAAGCATCTAGGTAAATTCTCACATTTTTTTCCAATAAAATTATTTCTTTAATGCAGCAAGTCTTAAGCTAAGTTCTGCTAATTGCTTATCACTTACAGTACTTGGAGCGTCAACTAGCAAGTCGCTTGCGCTTGCTGTTTTCGGGAACGCGATGGTGTCGCGAAGGTTTGTACGACCCGCAAGCAACATTACCATACGGTCCAATCCAAGTGCGATTCCGCCGTGTGGAGGTGTTCCATATTCGAAAGCATCCATTAAGAAGCCGAATTGTGCGTTTGCTTCTTCTTCTGTGAATCCAAGCACTTTGAACATTTTTTCTTGAACATCGCGTTCGAAAATACGCAGTGATCCACCGCCAAGTTCGTAGCCGTTCAAGACTAGGTCATACGCTTGTGCACGAACACTGGCTGGGTCTGATTCCAGTTTTTCCAGGTCTTCACGGAATGGCATTGTGAATGGATGGTGAGCTGCATAATAGCGTCCTTCTTCTTCATCGTATTCAAGTAATGGCCAGTCCGTTACCCATAGGAAGTTGAATTTGCTTTGGTCGATCAAGCCTCTTTCTTTACCTAGCTTGATACGAAGCGCGCCAAGTGCATCCGCAACAATGCTTTTCTTATCTGCAACGAATAAGATCAGGTCGCCTACTTCAGCTTCCAATACTGCAACTAATTGCTGTTGGTCTTCAGCGAAGAATTTAGCAATTGGTCCTTTTACGCCATCTTCTTCTACTTTTAACCAAGCAAGGCCTTTTGCACCGTAAATAGCTGCAAATTCAGCCAATGCATCAATGTCTTTACGGGAATAATCTGCATTTCCGCCTTTAACTACGATCGCTTTAACTTGTCCACCATTTGCAACAGCACCTGTGAACACTTTAAAATCACTGTCTTTCACGATTTCTGAAACATCTTTAAGTTCCATTTCGAAACGTGTATCAGGTTTGTCGGAACCATAACGGCTCATGGCTTGGTTATATGTCATTCTTGGGAATGGCAGTGTTACGTCCAGCCCTTTTACATCTTTCATAACTTTAGCCATCATGTTTTCAGCCGTTTTAATGATATCTTCCTGGCTCATGAAGCTAGTTTCAATATCGATTTGTGTGAATTCAGGCTGTCTGTCAGCACGTAAATCTTCATCACGGAAACAGCGGGCAATTTGATAATAACGTTCGAAACCAGCTACCATTAATAGTTGCTTAAAGATTTGCGGTGACTGTGGCAGTGCATAAAACTCACCTTCGTGTACACGGCTAGGTACTAAATAATCACGTGCGCCTTCTGGTGTACTTTTCGTTAAAATAGGTGTTTCGATATCAAGGAAGCCTTCGCCGTCCAAGTAATCACGAATCGCCTTAGTTGTTTGGTTACGCATTTTCAACGTTTCAAACATTGCCGGACGACGTAAGTCCAAATAGCGGTATTTTAAGCGAATATCTTCAGAAACATCTGTTCTCTCATCAATGATGAAAGGAGGTGTTTTTGCTTCATTTAAAATTGTTACGCTTTCTGCTTGAACTTCAATTGTACCTGTTGATACATTCGGGTTGAAGTTAGCTTCATCACGTTTGATGACTGTACCTTGGATATCAAGAACGTATTCATTACGAATTTTTTCAGCTGTAGCCAATGCTTCTGCCGAGATGTCCGGATTGAAAACAACTTGTACAACTCCGCTTCTGTCACGAAGGTCGATAAAGATTACTCCGCCCAAATCACGACGTTTTTGTACCCATCCTTTTAATGTAACTTTTTCACCAATAGCTGCTTCTGTAACTTCTCCATTGAAGTATGTTCTGCCAAACATGGTATTTCCCCCTTAAGCCTGTAGCTTTTTAAATTGTTCAACGAATGTAGCAAGATCCATATGGACTTGTTCACCGGTTGCCATGAACTTTAGATTAATTGTATTATTTTTCAATTCATCATCTCCGAGTGTCGCCACGTATCTTGCTTCGAGACGATCGGCTGATTTAAATTGAGCTTTTACTTTACGGTCTTGGTAGTCTTTTTCGACTGTAAAACCGGCATTACGCAATTGGTAGGCAAGTTTGACATTATAATCCTTAGCGGACTCACCTAGTGAAACAAGGTAGCAGTCAATGCCCTTTTTGATCGGAAGTTCGATGTTTTCTGCTTGAAGTGCTGCAATCAGACGTTCAATGCTGAGCGCAAAGCCAATCCCAGGTGTTTCCGGTCCACCAAGTTCTTCAGCAAGCCCGTTATAACGGCCGCCTCCACAAAGTGTCGTAATCGCACCAAAACCTTCCGCATCACTCATGATTTCAAAGGCCGTATGATTATAGTAATCCAGGCCTCGCACAAGCGTTGGATCTTCAACGAATTCAATTTCCAAATCCGTTAAGTGTTGTTTCACTTTTTCGAAATAGGTTCGCGATTCATCATTTAAATATTCAATGATGGAAGGTGCCGTTTTCATCAATTCGTGATCGTGATCTTTTTTACAATCCAGAATACGCAATGGATTTTTTTCAAGACGGTTTTGACAATCGCTACAAAACTCGCCGATACGGGGTTCGAAATGCTTGATTAACGCATTGCGATGCGCTGTCCGGCTTTCATTATCACCAAGGCTATTTATTACGAGCTTCAGTTTTGTCAACCCAAGCTCTTTATAAAGATTCATTGCCAGCGATAGAACCTCTGCATCAATTCCTGGATCTTTACTTCCTAATGCCTCGATGCCAAATTGAACGAATTGACGGAAGCGACCTGCTTGCGGACGTTCGTAACGGAACATCGGCCCGATATAATAAAGTTTGACCGGTTGATTTGCCCAACCAAACATTTTGTTCTCAATGTATGATCTAACAACAGAAGCAGTGCCTTCAGGACGAAGGGTCAAATTCCGTTCACCGCGGTCCTGAAATGAGTACATCTCTTTTTGCACGATATCGGTTGTGTCTCCCACACCACGTAAGAACAGCTCTGTGTGCTCAAAAATCGGTGTACGGATTTCTTTATATTGATAACGGTGACAAATCTCACGCGCTGTCTTTTCGATATACTGCCAAATTTCCGTTTGACCAGGCAATAAATCCTGCGTACCTCTAGGAATCTGAATAGACATATTTGTTTCCTCCTTTAAAGCAATGCGTCATTTCTTATACGACGCTGTACTGAATTTTTTCCAAACAAAAAACTCCCGCCCCTTGTAACATAGTCGTTACAAGGGACGAGAGTTGAATATCCCGTGGTGCCACCCTAGTTGAAGCACAATTAAATAAGTGCCTCCGCTCAAAAACAGTTAACGCCTGCTTTACGTCCATCTCCTACTAAAAAAATTCGTTCAGAGTGAAGCCTACGGAGGGTTCTTTCATTAAGTCATCATGTGGAATGCTTTCAGCCTCGGCATTTCCTCTCTTTTCATGTGTTTCTTAATTACTCTTCTCCATCATTGGTTATTGCAGTAATAGGTCTGATACTTTATAATCATACGGACGTTAACATCAAATGTCAAGATAGGCTAAGAATTTTGTCGTATTTTATTGGTTCAAATGTTTTTTCATATTCTTGATTGTTCGGACATTGACTCCGAATTCGGATGCTAATTCAATTAGATTTGCGCTTTGTTCCTTTTGAATAAAATCGTGAAAATCGACACCTAGTACTTGATTGCCCCCACTTAAACTCGTTTGGTCTTTTTCGCTGAATTTCATATGGCTTCCCTCCATTAGTTAATAAGACTTATTCTTTCCTAAAAAAAATGTTTTTTGCACAATGAAGGAGGGAAATTTTTTATTGAACGAGAATACATACAAATAGATATAAAAGGGAGAGACAACTTATGAATAAGAAATCAGGATTATTTGGCCTGATCCTATTGCTGATAATAGCAGCGATTTTCCCCGTCAATCAAGCATTTGGAGAAAACGAAGGGGAAATTGTCGTGACGACCAAGGTGGTCAATGTCCGTGAAGGCGCAGGCCTCAGTTTTCCTATTGTGAAAAAAATTACAAAAGGGGAAACGTATCCGATTGTGAATGAAGATGGCGATTGGATTGAAATTCGGATTGGCGCCGGTAAAACGGGATGGGTTGCCAATTGGCTTGTGGGAAAAAAATCAGATTCAAATCAGGTTAAGCAGGAATCAGGTCAGGGAATAATTACCGGTAGCTCTGTCCGCGTCCGTACAGGCCCCGGTACTACATTTCAAACAGTTGGTTCGATAACGAAAGGAACGGCTGTTGACATTATTGAAAAAAATGAAAATTGGATTCAAATCAAACATGCAGAAATCGAAGGTTGGGTCTCTTCTGACTATCTCAAGCTCACTAAGGCTTCCGAGAATGCAGTAGAGAGAGATACGAAGCAGAAGAAAGAAGAATCGGAACAATCCGTGCAATCGGGAGTCACTTTGGTCGACCGTCTCAATGTTCGTTCTGAGCCTTCGAAAAGCAGTGCCTCGCTCGGTAAGCTGAATAAAAATACGATGGTTACGGTTTATCGAATTGAAAACGAATGGGTTGAAATTGATTTTCAAGGAAGCCATGGCTGGGTCGCCGAATCTTACATAGAATTGGGCAAGAATAAGAGTGAGACGAAAATCAATAAGGCAGGTGCCACTGCAAGAGTAACCGTTTCTGGTTTAAATGTGCGGAAAAATGCCTCTCCTAACAGCAAAATCATTGGTTCGGTGAACAAAGATGAAACCTACCAAGTTTTGCAAACAACAGGCCAAATGACACAGCTTCAGCTTTCTGATTCAAAAAAAGGCTGGGTGGTGAACTGGTATTTAGAAATAGAGAATGCCGAACAAACAACAAAGACAAAGAAGATTGACGTAAAAGGCAGTAAGATTACCACCATTCATGATGGGACAATCCTTAGAAGTAAGCCAGATGGCAACTCGCAGATTGTAGCGCAGGTGAAAGAAGGAGAAACATTCTCCGTTCTCGGTATGGAGGGCGATTGGTACTCCATTAAACTCAAGAATGGCCAAACCGCTTATGTTGCTGGTTGGATTGTGACGATTGAAGGTAATGCTGAGCAGATCCAGCGTCCAGGCGTTGAGAAATATTTAGCGGATAAAGTCATCGTAATCGATCCCGGCCATGGCGGCAGGGACAGTGGTACAGTTGGAGTCGGTGGTACTCTTGAGAAAAACTTAACAATCCGTACCGCTGAGTTGTTGCGGGACAAGCTTCATGCGGCAGGTGCAAAAGTGATTCTGACAAGAAGCAGTAATACATATGTTCCACTGCCTTCAAGGGTTAGCACTTCACATATCAATAACGCGGATGCATTCATCAGCCTCCATTATGATAGCACCAAAGATCAGATTGCGAGTGGAATAACTACATTCTACTATCATGACTATCAACAGAATTTTGCCTCAACACTTGCCAATTCACTAGGATCCACGATGCAGGTGCCTAACCGTGGTTCCCGATACGGAGATTACCATGTTATCCGTGAAAACAATCGTGTAGCTACACTTATTGAACTAGGCTATTTAAGTAATCCTGTTGAAGAATTGAGGATTACAACGAATGAATATCAAGAAACCATTACAACCGCTATCTATAATGGATTGGCGCGGTATTTCAAATAATGACAAGCCAGCTTCCCATGGAAGCTGGCTTTCAATTTGTTTACAATCACTTTTTCTCAACAAAAAAACCTGCCGCAGCAGGTTACTTTTTACTTTCCATTATTAATGTTACAGGTCCGTCATTAGTAAGCTGAACGTCCATCATTGCGCCAAATTGACCGGTTTCAGTATGGACGCCTTTTTTGCGTAGTTCTTCATTGAATGATTCATAAATTTTGTTCGCCTCTTCAGGACGGGCGGCGTCCATGAAGTTCGGACGACGGCCTTTACGGCAGTCGCCATATAGCGTAAATTGTGAAACTGATAGAATTGAACCACCAACGTCTAGTAGTGAGTGGTTCATCTTTTCATTTTCATCTTCAAAAATTCTAAGATTAACAATCTTATCGGCCAAATAGACGGCGTCATCAATTGTATCGCCATGGGTGACACCAACTAGCAGGACTAGTCCGCTGTCAATTTGCCCGATTGTTTGGCCTGCCACAACAACTTTGGCAGCTTTGGAACGTTGTAAAACAACACGCATAGTAATAAAACTCCTTAGTTCATAATCCTTCTAACGGAATAGACATCTGAAATTTGTTTTATACGGTCGACGACCTTTTGTAGATGTGCAATGTTATGGATATAAATCGACATGTGAATGGTCGCCACTTTATTCCGGTCCGATTTACCTGATACTGCTGAAATATTTGTCTTTGTTTCGTTGACAGCTTGCAACACTTCGTTTAATAAGCCGCGGCGATCATATCCGCTGATCTCAATTTCAACGATATATTCCTTACGTTCGTTAATCCTGCTTTCCCATTCAACAGGCACAAGACGATGATYGGAATCACCGCTTTCTAGGTTCGGACAGTCTTGTCTATGGACAGAGACTCCACGGCCTTTTGTAATATAACCAACGATTTCATCCCCAGGAACCGGATTACAACAGCGTGATAAACGGATAAGGAGGTTCTCAATTCCCGGTACACGTACACCTGAGTCACGTTTTTTGGAGGAATTAGGGAAAGTTTTCAGATCAGCAACTGCTTCTGAAATATCTGCTTCTTGCTCAACCATCTTCTGCTTACGCCATTTTTCAGTAAGGCGGTTCGCTACCTGAAGGGCTGTGATTCCGTTATAACCAACCGCTGCATACATATCTTCTTCATTCAGGAAATTGAATTTATCCGAAACGCGCTTAATGTTTTCAGATGTCAGGATTTCCTTCAGATCAAACTCCATGATCTTGATTTCTTTTTCAACAAGTTCTTTGCCTTTTTCGATATTTTCTTCTCGGCGCTGCTTTTTGAAAAATTGACGGATTTTATTTTTCGCCTGAGATGTTTGCGTGAGTTTAAGCCAATCTTGACTTGGACCATATGAATGCTTGGATGTTAAAATTTCAATAATATCGCCTGTTTTTAGTTTATAATCCAGCGGTACCATTTTCCCGTTCACTTTGGCCCCTATCGTTTTGTTACCGATTTCCGAGTGAATCCGGTAAGCAAAGTCAATCGGATTGGATCCTGATGGAAGTTCAATAACATCGCCTTTTGGCGTAAAAATGAACACCATATCAGAAAAAAGATCGATTTTAAGGGATTCCATGAATTCCTCGGCGTTTGTTGCGTCATCCTGGAATTCAAGAATTTCCCTGAACCAAGTCAATTTTTCCTCTAATGAAGGCTGTTCACCAACATCTTTTCCTTCTTTATAAGCCCAGTGTGCGGCAACCCCGAACTCGGCAATGCGATGCATATCAGAGGTACGGATTTGCACTTCAAGCGGATCGCCTTTTGGCCCGATTACCGTCGTATGTAAGGATTGATACATATTCGGCTTCGGCATCGCGATATAGTCCTTAAATCGGCCAGGCATCGGCTTCCAGCATGTATGAATGATCCCTAAAACGGCATAACAGTCTTTTATGCTATTGACGACAATCCGAACCGCAAGCAGGTCATAAATTTCACTGAACTGCTTATTCTGCAACGCCATTTTGCGATAAATACTGTATATATGTTTCGGTCTGCCAGAGRGGTCTGCTTTAATATTGACTTCTTGCACGTTTTTACGCACTTCATCAATGACTTCTTCTAAATACTGTTCACGTTCTGCACGCTTTTTCTTCATAAGGTTGACGATTCGGTAATACTGCTGCGGGTTCAAATACCTTAGTGCCGTATCTTCTAGTTCCCATTTAATCGTACTGATCCCAAGACGATGAGCAAGCGGCGCAAAGATTTCTAATGTTTCGTTCGAAATTCTTCTCTGCTTTTCCTGCGGCAGATGCTTCAATGTCCGCATATTGTGCAGTCTGTCAGCAAGCTTAATCAATATGACCCGAATATCCTGGGCCATCGCAACGAACATTTTCCTATGGTTTTCCGCCTGTTGTTCTTGCTGTGATTTATACTTAATTTTCCCTAATTTGGTCACACCATCAACGAGCATGGCGACTTCAGGACTGAAATTCTCTTCAATATCCTTCAGAGTGACCTCCGTGTCTTCAACAACATCATGTAAAAAGCCTGCCGCAATAGTTGCAGGATCCATTTCAAGATCAGCCAGAATACCCGCCACTTGAATCGGATGAATAATATATGGTTCTCCCGATTTACGAAATTGTTCTCGGTGAGCATACTCTGCATACTTAAACGCTCTATGAATAAATTCAGCTTCTTCCGGCTGAAGATATAAGCTGGCCATTTCTACAACCTGCTCGGCAGTCAATATTTGATCGTTAGCCATTTAATCACCTTAACCCCACTTTAACTGCCACCGGATATTAACCGGATTGAGTATGATTGGTAGCACTTCCCTTTGTTCAGCAAAACGTGACAATTTTTGCGAAAAAAATAAATCCGCCGAAACGGATACAAGTGCAAATAAACTTAATAGCAGAAAAACTCTTTATTATTACTATTATCGAAAAAAATGGCATGGATGTAAAGGGCTAAACATGTATTTTATAAAGAATAGTTCTTTTTTTCACTGGAAATTCGACAAAATCTATGAAAAACGGATAAAACAGAAAGAGCACCCTTGTCAGAGTGCTCTTCTTTATTAAAAGTTCATTAGTGTTAAAACATCATAGCCTTCTAATTTATCTTTACCATCTAGGTCTGTTAATTCAATAAGGAATGCAATCCCGGCTACAATTCCGCCAAGCTCTTCCACTAATTTGATCGTTGCTTCGATTGTACCGCCAGTAGCAAGTAAATCATCCGTAATAAGGATACGTTGTCCTGGTTTAATGGCATCTTTATGGATAGTCAATACATCCTTACCATATTCTAAGCCATATTCGACTTTTATCGTTTCACGTGGAAGCTTTCCTTCTTTTCTCACTGGCGCAAAGCCCACTTCCAATGAGTATGCGACTGGACATCCGATAATGAATCCGCGTGCTTCCGGTCCGACCACTAAATCGATATTTTTATCGCGAGCGTACTCGACGATTTGGTCTGTTGCGTATTTATAAGCTGCGCCGTTATCCATTAATGTTGTAATATCTTTGAAGACAATACCCGGTTTTGGCCAGTCTTGCACAATTGTTACATATTGCTTTAAATCCATTGCTTTGTTTCCTCCTCAAGGTCTGTTGCCTCATGAACTAAAAAATGATTGAACCAATCGAATAATTGCTGATAGGAAGAATAGACAAGCTCTTGTTCAAGCTCAAATTGCTCTTTCTTTCTTATAAACGATTCAGACTCACTGAGATCGCGTTTTTTCGCATTGGCTGTGAGCATAATTAACCCATTCTCTATTGTAACAAAATCAAGCTCAAAAAACACCTTTGAAATAAAATCCACTGTATCTCTTGACCAGCCTCGGTATTTGGCAAGATCATCACCATACCTTTTCACATCAAGCGGACCCTTTTTAGCAAGAAAGGCATAGAACCATTTAAAATCGTCCCGTGTTGGCACCGTACTTAAAAAATGATCCTGTTCATGAGAAAAATGTGCGTATATCCGCGACGGCTTCCTATTTTCAATCATCCGTTTTAACAACTCTCTTAACGGGGGCATGTCCATAAGAACCACATGTCCTTGCATGCAGTCGAGCTGATCTGCTTCCTGTTCATTCTTGATTAAAACAAGATCGGGATGGTTTTGTAAAAAGGGATATCTTCTATAAATATCTTCCGAGAAAATAACAATTTTCCGATTATGAACCGGTATCTCAGCCAGCCACTTCTCTGCCTGTCCCTTGCCGCGATAATCGAAAAGCTGCCAATGATTGACCGAGACATCCTGAACAAAGATTTGCGGCTTTTTGATATTATTCCACTCATTAATGGAAAGCTCGCCGATCACGGAGACTTCTGCATGCGGAGCTATTTCATCCACATAATGACCTAGACCAAACCCAACGCCGTCGAGTTTATGATTCTCACTATCTTCAAGCTGCACCTTCAAGTGATTTTGATTGGCGCCAATTTTACGGACACTTGAAAGCTGGACGGAATCTATCAAGATTTTCGGCTTTGGATTGGTTACTCCAAATGGCGCTAGTAGGCTCATTTCCTGAATCGTTTGAATGGAAACTTCCGCTAATGTTGTGGCTCCATCCAAGTTAGTAATAGGTGTGAAATCTTCTTCGCTGAGCTTTTCTTTCGCAATCATGTTCATGCGATCTCTAAGCTCCTGTACGTCTTCTATTTTCAGGGTCATTCCCGCAGCCATCGGATGCCCACCAAAATGAGGCAGCAATTCGCGACAGGTAGAGAGACTCTCAAAAAGGTCGAATCCAGCAATACTCCGGGCTGAACCTTTCGCGTGCCCCTTTTCTCGGTCATAGCTCAACACAATGGTCGGACGGTAAAAGCGTTCAACCAGTTTGGAGGCTACAATACCCACTACCCCTGCGTTCCAGCCTTCTCTCCCGATAATAAGCACACCATTTGACTCCGGTGGGAAGTTTTCCTCAACCTCTTGAATCGCTTCTTCCGCCATTGCAGCAACCATCGCCTGACGCTCTTTATTAATATCATCGATTTCATTAGCCAGTTCCGTCGCTTCAGCCAAGTTTTCAGACATCAATAAATCAACAGCCGGGTCAGCATCACCAAGGCGGCCAACTGCATTGATTCGTGGTGCCATTGCAAAGCCGATTGATTCCTCATTCAATGCTTCCTGCTGAATATTCGCCACTTTCATTAGGGCAACAAGCCCCGGACGTCTAGTTAAGCGTAACTGCTCAATCCCTTTCGCTGCAATGAGGCGGTTTTCTCCTTTTAAAGGTACCAAATCCGCAATGGTACCGATTGCCGCAATCTCCAGCAAATCCTCTGGCAGTTCGCCAAGCAAGGCATGTGCCAGTTTAAAAGCAACCCCTACGCCAGCAAGATCTTCAAATGGATATGAACTGTCCTCAAGTTTTGGATGAATAATCGCTAGTGCTTCGGGAAGTTCTGGCCCCGGTTCATGGTGATCCGTCAAAATATACTCCATGCCAAGCTCGCTAGCAAGTTTCGCTTCATCAACTGCGGAAATTCCCGTATCCACGGTTATTAATACCTTTACACCTTGCTCAGCTGCCAAGCGGAATGCCATTGGATTCGGCCCGTAGCCTTCTGTAAACCGATTAGGAATATAAAAGTCCACATCGGCGCCTAGTCTAGTTAGCGTCGTCATCATCACCGTAGTCGATGTCACGCCGTCCGCATCATAATCACCAAAAATCCTGATTTTCTCTCCGTTTTGAATGGCTKCTTTTATTCTATATACTGCTTTATCCATATCTTTCAGTAAAAATGGATCATGAAAAGTTTGATTTTTTACAAATAAAAATGATCGGGCACTTTCAATTGTATCCAGGCCACGATTCACAAGTAAGGCCGCAACTAAGGGTGTGATATGAAGCTCTTCCGCTAGTTCAGCAACTTTGTTTTCATCGGCAGTTCGCAAGTTCCACCGTGTTTTTGGCTTTAACATAAATTCACCCCTCAACTTACTTATTATACAAAACGACAATAACGGTTTCAATTTATTTTAAACTCAAAAATGGCTGTATTTCCCTATTCAAAAAGCTAGTCTCACAAAAAGGGGGCTGGCATCATGCCAGCCCCCTCTCACATATTAAACTTGTCCTTCAAGACTTTGTTTCTTTTCTTTTGCGGTGTTCAGTGGTCCTTTTTTCTTCAATTCTTTGATTTTCAAATCAAGCCAGAATTGAGATGCGATTAATAATGACGAATACACGCCACATATTAAACCAATAAACAGGGCAATTGAGAAGTTTCGGATAGCTTCACTACCGAAGATCATCAACGCGATAACCGTAATGAGAACAGTTAGTACGGTGTTAATGGATCTCGTCAATGTTTGCCTGATACTGATATTTACAATATTCTCAAGCTCTTCAACGGTTTTGACTTTACGACTGAAGCGTAAGTTTTCACGAATACGGTCAAAGGTTACGATCGTATCATTGATGGAATAACCGACAATCGTCAGAACCGCAGCAATGAAGGTGATATCCACTTCAAGTCGAAGTACACTAAAGATCGTAATAATAAAGAACGCGTCATGTATAAGCGCTACGACAGCAGGTACAGCCATCCGCCATTCAAATCGTATGGATACATACAAGATAATTCCGAGTGATGCAATCGCTAACGCAATCATGGCATTTTTCGCAAGTTCTTTTCCGACTGTCGGCGAAACGGTGCTGACATTCGGTTCTACTCCATAATCTTTCTTAAAGTGGTCCTTCAAGACAGCGATTTCCTGTTTATTAAGCACACCGACTGTACGAACGACAGCATTTTTATTTTCTTGTCCAGCGAGCCTAACATCCTTGATATCATCCGCAGCAATACCGACCTTTTTCATTTCGGTTTTGACTTGCTGAGTCGTTAAAACATCTTTGGACGCAATCTCAATTCGGGTACCACTAGTAAAATCAATACCAAGATTTAATCTGAAGACGAACAAGAAAATAATCCCGATAAGGGTAACACCGATTGAAATACTATAAAAGACTTTCCGATGTTTGACGAAATCGATTTTATCAAAGCGAGTTGGCAATGACATTAAATTAATTTTCTCAGATAAATTGTGAATGTATTTCTTCTTCACACCAAACCATGATG
>NZ_JBFUIB010000079.1:0-13269 GCF_056402095.1 Peribacillus sp. P4_C12 | reverse complement strand
TATCAGTTGAAGGCGTCGGCCCTCCAAACTATCCTTATGCTCTGCTTTAAAAGCACCTAAGGCAATAGGCTGATTAGGATCGGCTACAGCTATAGGAATTATCTGAGATGTATCCACCCTGACTCCCAGGCCGGCATACGCTTGAGTTTGCAGATTGTAACCAACATTTGGATTTTCAATCAATGGTGTAATCCCTGCGTTAATCAAATCACTGGATTTGCCAATCCCTGATCGTTGAAGGATTACTGAGGAGGAAAATCCTGCCGAAACGATAATACCTTTTCGGGCAAACGTTTTATAAGAAACAYCGTCCTTGATATATTCAACTCCGATCGCAATCATCTGCCCTTTCTTTTTCTTAAATAAGATTTTGTTCACCGTTGTTTTAGCGAAAATGACCAACTTTCTCTTTCCAACTCCAAACTCATCTGGATGAAACTCGTTTCCCTGACTAACAATACTCTCATTTAAATATCCTGTTGCGGTCGAAGAACGGGTAGTGGTATTACCAACCTCCTTCTGGTTAAATTGGGATTTGTAAAAAGTACAGTCACGTACGCCTGTGTTATAGTCCTCAACAATGTCAATGTCCAATACTTTGGCTGTTGCATTTGTCAACGTTTGTATGAGCCCATTCGGAGGAATATGCTGTTGTCTAACAAATATTGGCCCCTTACTTCCCCTTTCGTTCGGGCTTTGTGTTTGTCCAGTATAGGTTTCATTTTCGATAAACAAAGGACGAATTTGGTTGTAGCTCCATTGGTCGTTATCAACAAGATCAGCCCATTCGTCATACAGCTCTCTACTCCCGCGGACAGAATACATATCGTTAACTTCTGAGCTTCCACCAATGGCCCGCCCATTAACCGTAATAAGCTGCCGTAGAATGGATGACTCTATTCTGGATAGAAGGTTAGAGGCAAACTTATTATCACTGGCCAAAATAATGGCATCTAAAATATTCGGGGTGCTTAACTGAGCAGTCATATTTGTTCCAGGCTCAAACACAAGTACGGAAGTTTTTCGGTCATCCGTTAATTTCTTAGCGACTACCCCACCTGCCGTTCCAGCTCCTATGACAATATAATCAAATATATTGAATTTATCAGCACCAGGTCTTATACCCATACGTATCTATCTCCTTTCATTAAATTAGTTTATGTTCATAGAAGTCCGAGGTAATGGGGTATAATCTATTTTTCATAAATTGTGTCTTATCGCACTATCCTGCTCCTTTAGCTCCATAAGAAAAAGAGCTGCCGAAGCAACTCCCTTATTGAAGTAAAGCATCCATTAGTTCATTAATATGTCTATCCCCATTCCACAAAACATTATAGTTAGTATGAACCAAAATATATAATCTCTTTTTTTAACAATGTAGTTTTCAATTCCTGTTAGAAGGATGATTATGCCTGCAATTAATCTTAAAATTCCAGAGTGAATATAATCTATACTGTCATAAGTTTGGAAATATAATATTATTGCAAATATTATCAATACCCATTGTATAAACAGAATAGGTTTATTTCTGTCATCCCAAAATTCTTTTCTCAAAAAAGAACGCATTATTTTATCTCCTCAATCTAAATCAAAGTCTACTCGTATTATAAACTGTAATAAACTAACCTTCCCCTTTAGTTCCATAAAAAAAAAGAGCTGTCAAAGCAACTCCCTTTATTGAAGTAAAGCACCTGTTAGCTAAGTACTGTTCTTCACAAACATCTAACTTCCCAGCGTCTCCAACTAAAATTAAGCAGTTATTTTTTGCGGAAATTTTTTACTTATTTTACTTAACCAAATAAATAAAACCACAATGATTAATATAACCGGGGCTAACTCTTTTGGGAAAAATAGCATTAGAGACAGCCCTACTAATAAAGGTGTCTTTAAAATAGCAATCGAAGCACTACTACCTACAACAGCTACAATAAAGAGCATATCTAGTTGTGGAAAAAAAGTCGCGATAGCGTAGCCTTGTAAAATGGAAGCAAATATAACTGGTAAAATACTCCCACCAATCCAACCTGACTTTAAACAAAACTCCATAAAAATCAGTTTTAAAACAGAACCCAAAATTAAAGTAGCAATCGAAAGTGTCGGTACTAAACTAGGTAAATCTCGCATAGAAAGCTGGCCGGAAAAAAGTAGATTAGGAGCGATTAAAGACATCATACCAATACCAATACCACCGATAACAGCACTTAAAATAATTTTATTGTTCAATTTAGAAAAGAATTTATTCATTGCTCTTTCCATTAGTTCATAAAGTTTACTAAAAAAAATACCAAACAATACAAAAGGAATAAAAAGAAACAATTCATCCAATCCCCAACTAGTTTCCCCTAACTTTGTCACAAAAGGGGGTTGTTCTGATATTTTAATTAAATACATAAAGGTCACCATACCGTTAACGATAAATAACATATATAATAATTTCTTAAATAAAAGCAGTTTTTTCTCTTGAGGAGCCCGATCAGGATCATAGGGAATAAGGTAGTTATGAGGTAAAGCTAATTTTTTTAGTCTAATTAACCAAGATTCCTTTTTCCATTCGTTGTAGGAAAAATAAAAGTAACGCATTTTATCTCCCTGCCATACCGATAACGAAATAACAGAACTTAATATGGCTGCTGCAGGACCTACACTTGCACCAAAGATTAAAATTAAAAAAGCAATTAAAAAATTGAGACATACATATGAATAGTCAATTCTTTGAGTTGTTTTTAATTCAACAATAGAATCAGAAGCTGTTTTAGGTAGATTCCCCCACTTATACCTGCTAACACCTACTAAAATACCACCAAAAATACATAAAAATAATGTATAAATGGAGGGTACTTTTAATTTATTGGATATGTCAGTCCATAAAAAATCTGTCAAGCCATTAACTAAAATTAAAAAAACAGAAGAAATAAAACCGATTATCCCACTTAGAATTAAGCCATAAACAAGTAATCTGATTATTTTAATATACTTCTCAGTCAAAATAAAATTCACCACTTTATATATATATTAAGACTCTCTCTTGTTGCATTAAGTAACTATATTCATTTGAAATACTAATAATTTTAATTATGTCGAAATAATTATACTAGACTTTACAATGAAAGGGTTACTTTAATGTGTTCTCTTTTCGGAGAGAACACATTAAATTTCAAGTGAAATAACACTTCAATTAGCAGCTTCATTGGAGTGCTATTTTTGTTTTATCTCATAAACTTATCTATTAGAAGTAATTTTGTTATTCAACTAGCCTGCCCGTGGGACATGATCTGAAAATTTTAGAGAAAGATATTGACATCCTATTAGCTGGTATCGTTTCATTAAGTAGCGTGTGCGTTAATGGATGTAAAATTCATACATAAGTTGTTTAGAATTTCATCATAATCAGTTTTTTTGCACCAGAACCCTTAATCTGATAGACACTGTAGTGATGAAAATAAGCTTGGTTTGGCGATAATTAATAAGAAAAAATCTATTATTAAGGGAGTACCTGTATGGTTAAATTGTTAATTGCTGATCGCGATCAAAATGAACGAACAGGGATTGGCTGGCTAGTTTCTTCGTTTTCGATTCCATTTGATCACATTCTATTAGCAGGCTCAGTATCTGAGGTATTTCATCTAATAGAGGCCGAAGTACCAGATGTTGTTTGCATTGAACTCGATATGATTCCAAAGGATGCGTGGGACAGCTTTAAGGAGCTGACCAAACGGTACATACAAAAGGTCATTGTCATGACGGCTGAAGCCACATTTGAACGTGCGCTTCAAGGCATCGAGCTTCATGCCTATGATCTATGGGTAAAACCTCAGTCGCCTGACCATATCAAACGAGTATTAACCCAGTGCTGCAAGGCCGTTTCAAAAACTGAGGAGAAACAAGAGCCATCGGCTCAAATTGAGGTTCCTTCCGTATCTTACAGTTCTCTATTCGTGCATCAAGAAACGTTAGGCGCCAATTTCCGATTAATGCTGATGCAGTTGGAAAATTCGAAGAAACAACCTATACTGCTATCTTTTTTACAAGAATATCCATTTAAGAACCGACCGGTTGTCTTGCCGCTAAGCGACATGATCGTTTCTGTTTTTTCATTCGATAACCAGCAGCCACAGCCACTTAAACAATTAAAGCACATAGGCAATCGGATTCTAACCGAATGGGAAGAGCAGTTTTCGGAGCCCATGTCACTAGTTTTATATGATACTAATGACCCGTTGCTTTCGTTAAATGAAAAATATCTTCATGCGAAGCAAGCGCTAGAAATTCGTTTTTTCAAAGGGTATCGGCAGCTTTCGGTCATTGAGGATAAGGTGAACTGGGTTATGATCGATCCGTTTTTAACCCCGTCTGAACAGCGCGAATGGATTGACATGCTGAACGAAGGTGACAGGGACAAAATTAAGCAGTGGATGTATAAAGAATTTTTGAATAAGGCAGATCCCTATCCCGAGCCAGGTTTATTGCGAACCCGGTTAACAAGCTTATTAGCCCAAGTCCGACGCTTCATGAAGTCATTTTACCTTGATGAAGGGATGCTTGAGAGACGTTATCATCAAGTATTTGAATCCATCCTATACAATCCGATTCTATATCGGATCGTCCAGGAGTTATTGCTGTTTTTATATGAAGTTCTTGATCGGGCAAATAACAATCAAGAAAACGCTCGTACAGATGTGATAGAGCAGGCCATCCGGTACATTGAGGAGAATTTTACTAACCCTAAGCTAAGGCTTGAGGACGTTGCGAACCAAGTAAACAGAAGCGCAGCGTATTTTAGCTCGCTCTTAACAAAAAAACAAGGAAGCTCGTTCCGACAGCTATTAACAAAGACACGGATAAACGAAGCGCAGCGTCTATTGATAGATACAAAACTCTCGATTCAAGATGTAGCAGATAAAACAGGATTTATAAATGCAAATTACTTTAGCAAAATTTTCAAGGAAAAAACCGGTACAACCCCTCGTTCATTTAGAAATCGTAAAAAAGTATAGAAATCTAAAATAATTATAGTTTTCAAATGTAAGCGTTTTACATTACACTTTAAATTCGAAAAAAATTAGAAAAATTCAAAAAATAGACGTCTGTTTTCAATCGCTTTCCTTCTCTAAACTAGAGAAGTAGGAAGTGTCCCAAAAATCAAATATTGAAAAGGGGAAAGACGCTTATGACCGAACAAAAATTTAAGATGGATGACGCTCCACTTAACAAGTTCCATATGAAAATTACAGCGCTTACTTTTGGCTCTAATTTCTCTGATGGGTATGCTCTTGGGATTATTGGAGTGGCTCTTACACTCCTTAGCCCACAAATGGAACTCAATTCGATGTGGGTAGGACTAATTGGAAGTTCTGCTTTGGTCGGGCTCTTTTTCGGTAGTCTAGTACTTGGAGGGTTATCTGACCGCATAGGCAGACAGAAAATATACCTGCTTAACTTCTTATTGGTCACTATAGCTTCGTTGCTGCAACTATTTGTGGATGGTCCCGTAGAGTTGTTAATTTTGCGGTTACTGATAGGGTTTGCTCTCGGAGGCGATTATGCAGTCGGATCGACTTTACTTGCCGAGTTCTCGCCTAGAAAGTATAGGGGGTTCTTACTGGCTTCTCTAAATGTGCTCTGGACGGTAGGTTACGTCTCTGCAACCATTGTCGGATATTATTTAGGACAAGCTGGTCCGGAATCATGGCGTTGGATGCTTGCTAGTGCTGCAATCCCTGCATTCATTGTGCTGATACTGCGAATCGGAACGCCTGAATCCCCACAATGGCTCATCAGCATGGGACGTATTGATGAAGCACGCCATATCGTAAAGAAGTATATCGGGCCGAATGCGGAAATCGACGAAACTGTTATGGAGACTCAAAATAAAAATGGCTTTCGTGCTCTTTTTAACAAAAAATTCCGGAAGCGAACAGCTTTTGGAAGTCTATTTTATGTCTGTATTGTCATTCCGTACTTTGCCATCTACACATTCCTACCGTCTATCTTAAATAGTATGGGTTTAGCAGAAAACTTCACTGTAGACTTGTGGTTAAACATATTCCTAATCTTGGGTTCGATTGCTGGTCTTTGGCTTATGGAGAAATTTTCTCGCAGAGGTTTCACGATTAGTACGTTTGCAATCCTGACCGTCTGCTTGCTTATGCTTAGCATTTTTCACGAACCTAAACTTTTAGTAATTCCGATTTTTCTGGCTTTTACTTTTATATTATCAGCAAATTCAAATCTTACGCTAACATATCCGGCCGAACTTTTCCCAACCGAAATTCGCGCATCTGGGATTGGTTTTGTGACAGCGTTCAGCCGAATTGGTTCTGCTATCGGGACATTCCTCCTGCCCCTTAGTATGAACACTATAGGGTTGGATGCCTCGATGATTGGAATGACGGCTATTCTGTTAATTGGAACTATCATTTCGATTGCCTGGGCACCGGAGACAAAGTCACTCTCTTTAAGTGAGGCAAGTAATCCTTTTAATGAAGCAAGTAATTCAAACTTAACCCCCTTGAACCATAAGAAGATTAATTGACATGAAAAAAGGAATACCTCTCCAATTCTCGAAAGAGAGGTCTCGTTGCGAAATTTTACTAATCCAAAGGCTTAAACATTATAAAAGTTAATGTTTTGTCAAGCTGCACAATATAGGAGATGAGTTTATTATGAAAACACTAGAAAAAGTAATGATAACTGAAGATGATTTTAGTATCGGGGATTTGATTTCAGTAGCAAGGCATCATGCCCCTTTGGAGCTGTCTATGAGTGTAAAGAAAAGGATTAGCCAAGGAAGGGATATAGTCGAGCGTTTTGTCGAGGAGGAGCGAGTCATATACGGAATTACGACCGGAGTAGGTGAGAATTCAAAAATAAAAATTTCAGCCTCTGATTCGAGAGAATTGCAAAAAAATATAATTATGAGTCACGCTTGCGGTATGGGCGATCCGTTGGAGAAGGAAATAGTAAGGGCAATTATGGTGATGATGATCAAAAATTTATCCCTTGGTTATTCTGGAGTAAGACTTGAAACGGTAGAGAGATTAGCAGAGATGGTGAATAAAGATGTCATACCATTCGTCCCTCGAGAAGGTTCCCTAGGTTACTTAAATCATCAGGCACATATCAGTTTGGTCCTTTTGGGGATGGGTGAGGCCTATAATCAGGGCGTACTAACAGATGGCGAGACGGCTTTGAAGAAGGCCGGAATCAAGCCAATCGAACTGCATGAAAAGGAAGGGCTTTCTTTGATTAATGGCACGGTAGATATGACTGCAATTGGCGCTCTAGCTGTTTATGATGCCATTAATGTTCTTAAGGCGGCAGACATTGTTTCGATAATCAGTTTTGAGGCGCTGAAAGGAACATACTATGCCTTTGATCCCAAAATTAGTCAAGTAAAACGTCATCCTGGACAAAAAAAGACAACTGATAATATTCATAAGCTGATAGAAAACAGTGAGATCACGGAAAAATATAAAGATTACCGCACACAAGATGCTCTTAGTATTAGGTCCATTCCACAAGTGCATGGAGCTTGTAAAGACGCTGTTGATTACGTTCGGACGATTGTGGAGAGAGAAATGAATTCAGCCTCAGATAATCCGTTGGTGTTTGATGATCAAGAGGGTGCAAGAGCGATATCCTCTTCCAATTGTCATGGAGAAGCGATAGCCTTAGCCATGGACTTTCTGGCAATCTCTCTATCTGAATTGGCCAATATTTCTGAACGAAGGATTTTTAGACTCGTCTCGCCTCAGTATAGCGAGCTGCCACCGTATTTAATCGAGCAAAGTGGGCTTAACTCGGGCTATATGATTCCGCAATATGTCGCGGCGTCATTGGTTTCTAATAATAAGGTTTATTCACATCCGTCGTCTGTGGATTCCATTCCGACAACCGGGGGACAGGAAGATCATGTAAGCATGGGGACATCTGCAGCTTTAAAGGCACTGAAAGTAATCGCCAATACTGAAAAAGTGATTGGGATCGAATGGATGTGCAGCTGCCAGGGGATTGAATTCCATCAGCCGTTACAGCCTGGAACAGGAACGGCTGCAGCCTGCGATTTGTTTAGAAAATATGTGCCTCGCCTTGAGCAGGACAGAATTTTATACAAAGACATGCGTACAGCTGCGGAACTGGTTCATTCAGCAGAAATTGTAAAGCATGTAGAAGCAAAAATCGGTCCTTTGCAGTAGCTTTGAAACAAAGTTTGATCAAACTAATATAAGAAACCTTGATAAATGAATAAATAGAAAGGGCATGTTTTGAAAAAAGATTAATCAAAACATGCCCTTATAATATTTAATTGGATCATTCTTTTATAAAAAAGATTGATTATTTTTGTGTTCCTTAATGAACTAACGCACCCGTTAGTTCATTAAAGCTAGTTTTTTATTTGTGATTATTTAATTTGCGAAGAAGTAAGCCGCAGTGTTGGAAGAACAAAAGAGGAAGAGGAATATATTTTCAATGAAGTTTTATCCCCAATGTTAGTAGGAGGATTTACAACAGTGACAATCGCTTCTGTTTTCATTGCAGGAATTGTTATGAGTACGCTTTAATCAAAGAAGTGGCCATCTAGAGGGTAATAAATAAGCTTGCAGGCCGAAAGTTCCAGAGTGATGGAACATTTGGTACAGTATTACCTTTTATATTTCTTAATATGCTGCGTTTTCTTGGCTACAACTATATGACAATGTTGATTAATTAAAAAATTTGATTGGAGGTAGAAGATATGAATAAGAAGGGTTTTTTGATAGCAGCCATCGCAATCATTTTATGGGGATCTTCATTTGCCGCTATTCGTGCAAGTTTACTTGGAGGTTATTCTGCAGGACATTTAGTACTCATTCGTTTTCTTATAGCTTCTGGAGTTTTTATCCTTTACGCTCTGTGGCCTAGCACCCAATTCCGGTTACCGAAAAAAGAGGATATTATTAGAATATTAATTCTTGGATGGATTGGTATAAGTGTCTATCAGTTAGGCGTAACATATGGAGAAGAAACAGTTTCAGCGGGTACTGCCGCTATGCTAATTGCATCAGCACCAGTTTTTACCGCGGTAATAGCTGTTCTAGTATTAAAGGAGCGTCTAAGTTTCTTTGGATGGGTTGGTTTAGTCATTGGGTTCCTTGGCATCTTTCTTATTACATTGGGAACTGCAGGTTCAACCTTTAACATCTCAAAAGGGGCCTTTTTAGTATTAATCGCCTCTGTTGCAACATCAGTTTTTTTTGTTTTTCAAAAACCGCTTTTGAATCGTTATACACCAATTGAGTTGACGGCTTATTTTACTTGGGCTGGTACCTTACCATTTTTCATATTCTTTCCAGGGCTCTTTCAAGGTATTCAAGAGGCTACAATGGTAGCAAATTTATCAGCATTATATATCGGTATTTTTCCAGGAGCCGTCGCTTATGTTACTTGGGCAATTGCTCTCTCATTAGGTAAAGCGAGTTCTGTTACCAGCATGATGTATATTGAACCAGTATTTGCTATTATCGTTGCCTGGATATGGCTTCAAGAACTGCCAAGTACTCTGTCCATAATTGGAGGAATTGTTGCTATTTCGAGTGTTGTTATTGTCAACGTGTTAGGTAGAAGGAGCAGTCCAGTGCTAGAAAAAAGTGCTTAGTGTAGGAAAATTAGCATTTTCTCTTCTAGAAAATGTCTTAGCGTATAATAATCCGCGAAATGTCGGCGCTACCCCAATAAGGGGTACCAGTGTCTCATATGACTTGTCTCAAAAGTCTTATCGTTGTTAAATCATTCATTTTTAACCCTATAAATAGCTTAGCGTTGTAAATCCGCATTTTCGGGACTGGACCCCTCCTTAACCATTCTGTAAATAGTAGCCCTGGGGACCCCTGTCATTTTCACAATATCATTAACGCTCATTCTGTTTGTTTCCCGGTTATTAAATAGCTTAACAGCTTGCCTTATTTTCTTTTCGTCTTGTCCTGGCCGTCCCATGTGCTTACCTTCTGTAGGGATTGATCAAAAGGTCCTCCTGAACCCCCATATTAGCGTAAATAAAAAGAATTCATTTTGAAAAAAATGATCAAAATGGATTTTTTTCTAGTGATCCTTAATGAACTAACGCATCCGTTAGTGACATAAGAAAAAGCTGCCGCAGCAACCTCCCTTATTRWAGTAAAGACCCGTTAGCTTAAAAACTTTCTCTAAATAAACGGTTTCCAATTAGGGTCTTTTATATCTTTCTCATTTGGCTTTCTTACAAACTCAATACAGCCTTYTTCGCATGCCCCAAACTTAGCGAAGTTTTTTTGTGCTTGGCTTAATGAAACTTCATTWGCCCCGCCTTCGTAATCAGGGTCTCGAAATTGAACACCGTCATCTTCCCAAAAGCATWTTTTGCAAATTGCATATGTATCGGTTGGTTCTTCATCTAATGTTTTATATCCACAGCAAGGACAAGTATATTTCATACAATCACCTCGATACTTTTTATGAATTTTACCATGCTTTCTTGTTCAACTAAACTGCCCCGTTAGTGCCATAAGAAAACGGCTGCCTCAGCAACCTGCCTTATTGAAGTAAAGCACCCATTAGTTTAAGTACAATTCTTCACAATCTGCTTCGTAAGTCAAAAAAGCAAAAGGCGATGCCCTAATTCAAGCATCGCAACCGTAAATTGAATAAACGTTTATACTCTTGATACCGAAATGATTCAAATACACTGTCTGAGGGATAATTTAAACTCATAAAAACTTTTTTTCAATTTCATTAAAAAAACCTTCGGATATTAGTTCAAAATCTTTCGCATACAATTTAATTTCATCTCCAACTTTATACTTTAAAACTGACTTAGCTGGTTCATACTTGATTGTTTTATCGGATCCCATTTTACTGTTGTTATTCATTATTGAATCACACAAAATTCTAACTTCATTCAATGGATTGCCATCCTTCTTTTCTAACCCCCTCATTCTATGTAAAAAATAATCGTTTAAGGCTAAAAGCATGTTATTAAAGAAGTTGGGTTCAAACATTTCAATTGCAGAATTAAGTTTCGTATTATCAGACCCACCTTGTTCTTTCGATGTTGTAACCAAGTCTTTATATGTTGAAAGCAATAAATTAATTTTTTCTCGGCATTCATCTATATATTGTTGAGAATAGTTTTTCACAGCAAGCATATTTTCCATCCCTTCAACGTTTATAATAAATATTTTACAACATTTCCCTTATGAACAATTATAACCCATTTTATGAAAACATATTGCTTTTCTGTTCCTTTAGTCGATTAAGGAAACGGAGAACTATCCTCGAAGGTAACGCACCATATAGTTTAAGTGAAATACTTCACAAATTATCTGGTATAGTGAAAATATTAAAAGGCTGTCTAGTATTTTCGACATTTGATATCGTAATTCCTTGAAGGGGTTACTTGTGAAGTAGCGAAAGCTTTAGACCTATTAGAATAAGGCTAGATTCGACATTACTTTCTCTCGAAACGCAAATGAACAAACTTCATCATCTTTAATAAATCTACAGCCCTCACCATTACACGAGTTCCACTTTCCCACTTCTTGCTTGCGGGTATACCTTTGAAGTACGATTCGCAGGATAATACCTTGATTTTTGACGACCAGCCTTCAAATACTTTTGGATTGTTGACATAGAAATACATTTTTGCGCCCTTGTTCCCCGTTTTTTCCACCGTACGATTTGAAGTCTTTAACGCAAATTTTGATTCCGCATCGAAGTACAACTCCCCGCCTGGAAAGCGAAGCCCCATTTCCTGAAATATTCCTTTGAGTTCACTCTCCTGAAAATAGTAGAAAACACCGGCAGATACAAAAAGTATGCCGTCTTCCTCATTAAAAATCACATCATCAAACCACGAAACATCAAAAAATGATTTGGCAACGCTGATATTCCTCGGAGAGTCTGCGATAAGAGTTTTGCGGAAAGCTATCGCATCTGGTAAATCAAGGTTGTACCAGTTAAGTGTGCCATTATCAACTCTTGAAAATGTAGTATCAAGTCCCGCGCCGATGTTTACAATAGTGGCCCGAGGATGTTTTTCTATAAAAGCTCGGATGGTATCGTCAACTTTTTTTGCTCGGACTATATAGCTTATGCCTCCGTACTCTCCAAATGTATTGGATATTTCAGTAAAATTAAAATCACAACCTGCAATGATCTCTATCGCTTCCTTGTCGTACAAAATTTCTGGATTCTTCTCACTGGCAGTGGCGCGTCCCCAAAGAGGTATTAGCATTGTACCTTGAACGGATTGTAAATTTAATGACATATTTATCTTTCCTCCTTATTTTAAGCTATCATTACGAATTCTTCATACAGAAGCGATTTCGCCGAATTAATTAATAGAAGGAATACTTGAGCCGATAATAACTCCTAGACTTA
Source organism: Peribacillus sp. P4_C12 (assembly GCF_056402095.1). Taxonomy (NCBI): domain Bacteria; kingdom Bacillati; phylum Bacillota; class Bacilli; order Caryophanales; family Bacillaceae; genus Peribacillus; species Peribacillus sp. P4_C12. The sequence goes on along the minus strand of NZ_JBFUIB010000079.1, from coordinate 876 downwards.
TCATTGAAGGCACGCTCACGTTCAGTCATATATATCAATCCTCCATTTTTTTAAGCAGGTAATTCACTTTATGCAAAGCGTATTGAAGATCCAGTTGCTCTTCACTATCTAACTTGGATAGGTCATTGACGAAGTTCTGATAAATTTTCGTCCATTTTTCTTGTTGTGAAGTTTTTCCTTTCTCTGTTAACTCAATTACAAACGACCTCTTATCATTCTTATTTTGACTCTTAGTAATGTAACCCTGATCAAATAAGCGCTTAAGCAAGTCTGTCATTTGCTGTTTGGGTACATCTAGGCCTTCACTTATTTGTTTGATAGTCCGGGGATTATGATTCATAAATACGAATTCTAAGATTTGGTTCTGTAAATGCGTTAAGTTACTAGATTTTTGATTCATTCGCTGAAAACTCTTAAACAAATTAGGGATTAACTCGATATATTCTTTACTAACCTGTTGAATAGTCATTGATTACCTCCTAATATAGTAATGTATTATATACCAAATTGATTAATAAACAAACTTTTTTTCGTATTTAGTAAATAAATCATTTACTAAATGTTGATTTTTTTGTATAAAAAACTCATGAAAATACAACTGCACTTTTTGTCCAATAAAAAAGAACTGACTAATATCAGTTCACGAGTTCTTGTACACGTTAGCTCTAAAGGAAATTCAAAATCGTTTAACAACCGTTGTTTAGTATTATACTTCCTCAAAACAGTATTATTTATTGAAATCGTTCCTTATTAAACTAACTGCCCCTTTAGTTGCATAATCGAGTAGGGGGAAAATAAGTTTATTTTCGCCCCTCTCACAACACCGTACGTACGGTTCGCGTATACGGCGTTTCAATTTATATCACAGTGTGTACT
>NZ_JBFUIB010000078.1:0-13354 GCF_056402095.1 Peribacillus sp. P4_C12 | reverse complement strand
GTGTTACTCACCCGTCCGCCGCTAATCTCAGGGAGCAAGCTCCCATCGATTCGCTCGACTTGCATGTATTAGGCACGCCGCCAGCGTTCGTCCTGAGCCAGGATCAAACTCTCCGAAGAAATGTTTGACTTGCTCATTTTGCTTTTTTAACAGTGTGTGCTCACTTAAAATTTAACGTTGGCGCTTTGTTTTGTTCAGTTTTCAAAGAGCAATTTCAGTGTCGTTTATCTCGTAAGCGACTTTATTATCTTACCATCCATTTAATCTTATGTCAACATTTATTTTATATTGTTTTTCCGATTGAATGTTATGGTTGTCGTTGTTGGCGACTCCTAATATATTATCAGTTTGTTTATTTCTCGTCAATAGTTAAATCAAGATTTTGCAAAAAAACATTAATACACTTCTAACTTATATATAGATAAAAGCCTCAAGACAATATCCTTGAGGCTTTTATTACCTTTAATATTCAATCAGATTCCCCTTAAATAATCCAGTAACCAATGGCAGCCAACGCCGCGACTCCCGGTATTCCAAGCAGACCGGCAACTGCTGAAGTGGCGAGATTAATGGGTACATGAATGCCCGCTTGATTCCCTAACGTATTTAAAAAAAATAGAAAGACCGCACCAATAATAATCTTTATTACCCCCTGCCCTAGAAACCGAATGGGTTTTATAGGTGCACCGATAATGAGGAGCATTAAGATCAAGCCTCCAATTACGGCAACAAAAACAACTGGTTCCACAACTCATTCCTCCCCGTAAGCTTGTACTACACTTATATGAAGGGAGTCCTGGCTTAAGAACTCAACCCAATAAAAAAGTGGTTATAAAGGGCATTCCTTTATAACCACTCTGTTGTTATCACCGTTGAATGCGGACGTTTCTTCTTTTCACTTCTCTAAATAAGTAAAAATATTTCACTTCCGCTAGTCTTGCTTGAGCAATTACTTCCTCAGATGGGTCTACGCTTTTTTCAAGTAAAGATTTTTGATTATGCCAATTCCGTTTCAATTGTTCAAGCTCTTCAATTAATGCCTCATTGAATTCATTTCGAAGTCGCTTTTTTTTACGAAAGAACAAGTGAAGTCCTCCCAGCTATCTTATATTTCTCTTCTTCCTTCTATTGCTTTTGATAGCGTCACTTCATCCGCATACTCCAGATCTCCGCCAACAGGAAGTCCATGGGCAATTCTTGTCACCTTAATCCCTGATGGTCTGAGCAGCCGCGAAATATACATGGCAGTTGCTTCTCCTTCAATATTAGGATTAGTAGCCAAAATGACCTCCTGCACTGTTTCGTCCTGCAGGCGCTTTAATAAATCGGGAATATTTATATCTTCCGGACCGATTCCGTCCATCGGTGAAATACTGCCATGTAGTACATGGTATAAGCCATTGAACTCTCTCATTTTTTCCATCGCTATTACATCTTTCGGGTCCTGTACGACACAGATTAAACTTCTATCTCTCCTTTGATCCTCGCAGATATAACAGGGATCCTGATCTGTGATATGACCACAGACTGAACAATACGTCAGATTCCGCTTCGCATTTACCAGCGCTTTTGCAAAATCCAAAACAGTATCTTCCTTCATGCTTAACACATGAAAGGCTAATCGCGCAGCCGTTTTCGGCCCAATCCCCGGCAATTTCATAAAGCTGTCAATAAGCTTGGAAATCGGTTCTGGATAATGCATCAAATTCCTCCTAAAAATTTCAAAAGAAACCTCCTGAAAGGAAGTTTCTTTTGAACTTGCTTAAAACATACCTGGAAGGTTCATTCCTTTAGTAAATTGCCCCATCGTCTGGTTTGTCAGTTCTTCTGCTTTTTTTAGTGCATCATTGGTAGCAGCTAATACTAAATCCTGAAGCATATCGATATCATCTGGGTCAACAACTTCTGGTTTGATGATTACATCGACTATTTCTTTATGGCCTGTCACGATAACTGTTACCATTCCACCGCCTGCAGTACCTTCAATCTTTTTTTCACCTAGCTCTTCTTGTGCCTCTGCCATCTTCTTTTGCATCTTCTGCATTTGCTTCATCATGTTTTGCATATTACCACCGCGCATACCCATTTTTCCTACCTCCAATTATTCTTTAATTTCAAGTAAATCATCGCCGACTAATTTTCTAGCCTCTGCTATAAAGGGGTCTTCTTCTTTTGATTCCGTTTCTTCTGTACCTTCGAACTGCTGTGTTGAAATAAAGTCCTCCCGCAACCTTTGCCATTGGCTCTCTGGAACTCCAGCTATCTCCATACGGCGACCAGTTAATTGCTGCATGATTGAGGCAATCACTTCCACGAAACGGTTATTTTCCATTGCCATTTGACAATGGATATCATATTTGAATTTTACCACAAAAGCCTCAGTTGACGCAGCAACAGGTTCTGCTTCCGTTAATAAAGCCGCTAATGACTTTTGGTTTTGCTGACCTAATTGTTCAAGTACTTCGCCCCACTTGCTTTTCACAACGTTCAAATCTGGTTTCGTAGCTTGTTTTAAAACTTGATTAATCTTGCCTGTCGGTGCTTTATAAGCCTTTTTAATAACCCGTTGTGATTTTGCCTGTTCTGCAGGCTTTTCTGCCACAGCCGCTGAGATGCCACTTCTCTGTATTTCCTGTAATTTAACTTCCAAATCCTCTATTTTCTGAAGCAATTGTTGAATCTGCCCATTGTCCATTTGATTTGGTCTTTGCTCATTACATAATTTCACAAGAGCCACTTCAAGGAAAATCCTTGGGTGATTCGTCCATTTCATATCCTGCTGTGTTTGATTGAAACTTTCAATAATGGAATAAATCGATTCAGAAGAGATGACTTCTGATAATTCTTTAAATTGCGGATCGATTAACACACGCTCAAAGGATTCAGCGAGAGCTGGTGCTGTTTGGTACAACAACATATCACGGAAATAATAAATCATGTCTTCAATGAACCGAGCTGGGTCTTTTCCCATAGCCAACAATTCATCAAGTACTTCAAGTGCCACTGCTACTTCTTTATCATAAATTGCCTTTGCCAACCGACTTAAGAATGCCTGCGAAACAGAACCAGTGACAGTCAATGCATCTTCTACAGATACCGTCTCTGAACTGAATGAAATTGCCTGATCAAGCAAGCTTAACGCATCACGCATCCCGCCTTCAGCTGCTCTCGCAATAATATGCAAGGCCTGTTCATCACATGAAACCCCTGTTTCAGCAATGATTTGAGCCATACGCCCAACAATATCCTGCGGCTGAATTCTTTTGAAATCAAACCGTTGACAACGCGAAATAATCGTTAGCGGAATCTTATGAGGTTCAGTCGTTGCTAATATAAAAATAACGTGCTTTGGCGGTTCTTCCAATGTTTTTAATAACGCATTGAAGGCCCCTTGTGAGAGCATATGTACCTCATCAATAATATAAACTTTATATGTAGCCGCATTCGGTGCATATTTGACCTTATCACGAATGTCACGGATTTCTTCGACACCATTATTGGATGCTGCATCAATTTCAATAACATCTGATATGGAGCCATCAGTGATTCCGCGGCAGGTAGCACATTCGTTACAGGGTTCACTTATCGGGGCATGCTCACAATTCACTGCTTTTGCAAGAATTTTGGCAGCGCTCGTTTTCCCTGTCCCACGTGGACCGGAGAATAAATAGGCATGCGAAACCTTTTGCCCGATTAGGGCATTCTGCAACGTTTTTGTTACATGTTCCTGCCCAACTACATCAATAAATTGTTGCGGCCGCCATACCCGGTATAATGCTTGATACCCCACGGAAATCCCTCCTTATTTTCTCCATCTTGTTTATTATACATTACTGATTTCCTTATTTTCAAAGTCAGCTTAAAGAAAACTCACTGATTGTCATATTCTTTTCAAAATTTCCAACTAATTTAACTTCTTAACGTGCAAAAAAACTCACCCGATACGAATGAGTTTTTTGATTATGTAAAATAACTGCCGTGCACCTTCTGTCGATTAGCAACCATAAGCGTTACTTAAGCAGTTAGCTCGGCCCAGGCAACCCTGCGGCACATGAGCACTTCCACTTAATGCTGCTTCCTTCCGGACCTGACATGGTTCATGGAGACCCATTGCGCAGGACCCGGGCGTCAACACCACTTACTTAAGGCAGACCCTACAGTACGCTAACCTCGAGAAGGAATTCAACCTCGCTAGAGCGGATTGCGAGTACAGGGCACCGCTACCTCCCCGTCTAGCACGGCAAATGTAATACCAATTTTCATAGCGTCTCATCGACGCATAATTCATTATACTAAGGTAACAAAAAAAACGCAAGCCTTGTTCATTGAACAGTCTATTTCCCTAATCTTTATAAAAGGAAAAAGGCACGCACATCAAGTATTCAGACAAGGTTATTTATTTTCTTCCAATTTTTTGAGTGCTTTCTCCTTTTTCAAGGTTTTCTTTCGATTCCTAAGCTCTCTAAAAAAGGCTGTCAGGATCCCTCCGCACTCGTCCCGCAACACACCGCTTGTAACCTCACATTGATGGTTGAAGCGTTCGTCTTGAAGTAAATCCATAAATGTCCCTGCACAGCCTGCCTTTGGATCATGGGCGCCAAAAACGACCCTTTTCACCCTCGATTGCAGAATAGCCCCAGCACACATAGGGCAAGGTTCCAACGTTACATAAAGTGTCGCCTTCTCAAGGCGCCAACTACCAAGTGAACCACAAGCCTCATTAATCGCAAGTAGCTCCGCGTGGGCAGTAGCATTCTGCTCTGTTTCCCGCAAGTTATGCCCCCTCGAAACTATTTGATCATCTATCACAATTAAAGCTCCAATCGGCACTTCGTTCAACATCTGCGCCTTTTCAGCTTCCTTTAAAGCCAATTTCATGTAATAGGCATCATCTTTCATAAAAAAACCCCCTCATATTAAGTAGGAGTAAACAGACAAATATAAGACAAAATAAAGGTCATACTACTTATTCTAATGAATAGTAACGCAAGCGACCTACCGGCTGCAAGTAAATTCAAACAATATAAGGAGGATATAACATGAATAAATCTACTTCCCCTTCCTTTGCTTTGCTTATCATTGATATAATTAATGATTTTAATTTCAATCACGGTGACATGCTCCTTGAACATACGAAGCTTATCATCGAGCCAATACTGAAGTTGAAAAAGCACATGAAAGAAAAGGGATTCCCTATCATTTATATCAATGACCATTATGATTTATGGCAGGCTGACTTCGATAAGATTATCGACACCTGTAAAAATAAAGGAAATGCTCAGCTAATTGAAAAAATCAAACCACAAAAAGATGAGTTCTTTCTCATCAAACCGAAGCATTCGGCTTTTTATGGGACCGCCCTTAATACACTGCTTAAACAACTGAAGGTGGAAACCTTAATTCTTACCGGCATTGCTGGTAACATCTGTGTGTTATTCACGGCTAATGATGCCTATATGCGAGAGTACCAATTATGGATCCCTGAGGATTGTATCGCTTCTGCATCAAAAGAAGATAACCTTTATGTGTTAACGATGATGAATCATGTTCTCAAAGCTTCCACACAAAAAAGCGGAGGCGTTTTGATTGAAAGACTCCACCCAACTAGGCACTGACATTCCACTACCCTCGCATGACACTCCTAAACTCTCCTTCATTAACACCGGACAAAAATATCACTTAAGCTTCAAGTCTGTGATACAATATCTCTTGGCTGAAACCTAATAAACTGGGAGTTTCAGTCCGATACCTCATTGAAGGAGGACAGAATGGATGAAAACCACCCCATTTATCACTGTCGAAGGTCCAATCGGTGTAGGGAAAACATCACTAGCAAAAGTTATCGCTGACCATTTCCAAATTTCACTATTAAAGGAAATTGTTGATGAGAATCCATTTCTCGGGAAATTTTATAACAATATCGATGAGTGGAGCTTTCAAACAGAAATGTTTTTTCTATGTAACCGTTACAAGCAATTAGAAGATATTGAAACGAAGTTCCTTACTAATGACCAAGCCGTGGTGGCTGATTACCATATATTCAAGAACTTAATATTTGCTGAACGTACGTTAAAAAACACACAATACAATAAATACCTTGAAATATTCAATATCTTAACTCGAGATATGCCGAAACCAAATATGGTTATTTATTTAAATGCAAGTCTGGATACTCTTCTGTCCCGAATCGGCAAAAGAGGCCGAGAATTCGAAAAAAATATCAGCTCCCATTATTTAGAGCAGTTATCTTCAGATTATCAAACATTTATGGAAACGTTTGAGAAACAGCACCCTGACATACCTGTTCTGACATTTAACGGAGATGAATTAGACTTCGTTGGGAATAGGGATGACTTGAACACGATAATCATCCAAATAGAGAATGCCCTGCAAAAAGGAGTACAGCCACATGAACTTACGAAAGAAGTATAATATTCCAAACAACGCCGTCATTACGATAGCAGGGACAGTTGGTGTAGGTAAATCGACCATGACCAATGCATTAGCGAATGCCCTACAATTTAGGACATCTTTTGAAAAGGTTGATACGAACCCCTACCTGGATAAATTTTACGATGATTTTGATCGTTGGAGTTTCCACCTGCAAATCTATTTCCTCGCTGAACGGTTTAAAGAGCAGAAAAAAATCTTTGAATATGGCGGCGGTTTTATCCAAGATCGTTCCATCTACGAAGACACAGGAATTTTTGCAAAGATGCATTATGAAAAAGGGACAATGAACGAAGTAGACTACGAAACGTACACAAGCCTATTCAACGCGATGGTAATGACACCCTACTTCCCTCATCCTGACTTGCTTATCTATCTCGAGGGATCACTTGATGATATCCTCGACCGGATCCAAGAACGAGGGCGGCCGATGGAACAGCACACTCCTATTGAGTATTGGAAAGAAATGCACGGCCGTTACGAAGAATGGATTGATCAATTTAATGCCTGTCCGGTCCTTCGATTAAATATAAATGAATATGACCTTAAGCAAGATGAGACTAGTATTGAATCACTTATAAAACGGATCGCTGAATATATGGAGCAAACCAGATTATTACGAAAAATATAAATAATAAAAAACCACCGGGAATCCCAGTGGTTTTTTATTATATTAGAAAACAAAAATTCCGTTACAGAGATGTAACGGAATTTAACGATATCCAATTTATGCGCTGTGGTTATTAATAAGTTATGGAGGAGGTAGAGGGATTCGAACCCCCGCGGGATTTGACTCCCCTGTCGGTTTTCAAGACCGATCCCTTCAGCCGAACTTGGGTATACCTCCGTATCAACATTTATTATAATACATTGAATCAAAATCAAAGTCAAGCACTCTTAGAACATTTTTTTAAAATAATTATTAAACCAAATAAAAAAAGATCAGTTTCTCTATTACGAGAAACTGTTCCTTTTATACTTTTGAAACATTATGGTTTAATGACTTCCACACCGCGCATATAAGGTCGTAATACTTCAGGGATGACAACACTGCCATCTTCCTGCTGATAATTTTCCAATAGTGCGGCAACTGTCCGGCCGATTGCCAATCCTGACCCATTTAGTGTATGAATATGCTCTGGTTTCCCTTTAACATCACGGCGGAAACGGATATTAGCCCGTCTAGCCTGGAATGCTTCGAAGTTACTACAAGAAGAAATTTCACGATACGTTCCATAGCTCGGGATCCAGACTTCGATATCATACTTTTTCGCAGCAGTGAAACCAAGATCGCCTGTACACATGCTTAATACTCGATAAGGAAGGCCTAGCAATTGAAGCACTTTTTCAGCATGTCCTGTAAGGTTTTCCAATTCTGCATAAGAGTCTTCTGGCTTTACAAACTTCACTAATTCCACTTTATTAAACTGGTGCTGGCGAATTAACCCACGAGTATCACGACCAGCAGAACCTGCTTCTGAACGGAAAGATGCACTGTATGCTGCATAGCTTATCGGCAGATCGTCTATGCTTAGGATTTCATCACGATGGAAATTTGTCACAGGCACTTCAGCTGTTGGAATCAAGAAATAATCGTCGCTCTCAATACGGAAAGCATCTTCTTCGAATTTAGGTAACTGACCTGTGCCTGTCATGCTTGCACGGTTCACCATATATGGAGGCAGCATTTCTTCATATCCATGTTCTTCAACATGAAGGTCAAGCATAAAACTAATTAACGCACGCTCTAAACGAGCACCGAGGCCTCTATAAAAAACAAATCGGCTTCCGGTCACTTTTGCTGCCCGTTCAAAATCAAGGATTCCTAAATCTCCAGCCACATCCCAATGTGGTTTCGGTTCAAACTTAAATTGCGGCAATTCGCCCCATTTACGGATTTCAACATTATCATCTTCCGTTTCACCCACTGGTACACTTTCATGTGGAATATTAGGGATAGAAAGCAGCAGCGTTTCTAACTGGGATTCTACTTCACGAAGTTCATCATCAAATCCTTTGATTTGATCACCAACCTCACGCATTTCCACAATCAACTGGTCTGCATCTTTTTTCTCCCGTTTCAATACAGCTACTTGCTGTGAAACTTCATTCCGTTTACTTTTCAGTTTTTCTGTATCAGCAATTAAAGATCGACGCTTCACGTCTAACTCTTCAAATTTACCTAAATCAGTTAAATCTTCTCCTCTAAATTGCAGAACACGTTTCACTTCTTCAAAATTATTTCGTACATATTTCAAATCCAACATTTACAGTTCCTCCTCATTTATGATTTGATAATTTATCAGAGAACGCAAAAAACTCCCGTCCCCTGAAGAAGGGACGAGAGTTAACCCGCGTTGCCACCCTAGTTGAAGGCATATGAAAAACACCTTCCACTTATCACGATAACGGCTTTTAACCGAAAGTAATTACTGACCCAATTAAGGTGTTCCATACTCTGCTCCAGGAGGGATTCACAAAACTCTAACACCGATTTCCACCAGCCATCGGCTCTCTTTAGAAAGAAATATTTGTTACTATATCCTGTCATGGCTTTCTCATAATCAAATTCTTTTCCATAATGTACTATAATTTTATACATTACGCAACCGTTTTATACACGAAACTTAAAACCAGCCTTTTACAGTAGAAGATACACTGCTCCATACATCACCAAAGAATCCACCAACTGCTCGCATTGATAACACAAACCAGTTTGCTTTTTCAACAGATTCTGCAGCTACGACGTCAACTTTCGCTGAATCCCCGTTAATATACCCGTAATCTTTACCACTTTTAGGAGTAACAGTGATGTAGCCAACTTTCTCACCTTTTTTGATTGGTGCAGTCAACTTACCGTCTTTGTCCAATTTGTTTTTATCAATCACTAATTCTGTTTTATAGTTTTCTTTCTCACCATTCTCAACAAGCAGTTCAATCGCTTTTTTAGATTGGATATTAACATTTTTCTCCTTACCTTTAACTACCGAAAGGGTTTCTTTCCCTTTCACTTGGTAATTGGCAGGAAGAATTTTTTCTTTTTCAAATGTTCTATATGCATAGTCCATCAGCTTAGTACTATCCCTGAAGCGTTCATTTTTTGTAGTAGACTTCATAACCACTGTAATATAACGTTGACCATCTCGGATAACTGTCCCCGTATGACCATAACCGGCAAAGTCAGTAGAACCTGTTTTCAAACCGTCTACACCTTTATATTCAAAAATCAGACCAGGTAACATCCAGTTGAAGTTTGGATACTCTTTCCCATCACGGAACTTCAATTTAGAAATGCTGGCATACTTTAATACTTCCGGATAATCATTAATAAGACGATAAGCAAGAAGTGCTGTATCAGTTGCTGTCATTACATTTTCTTCATCTTTTTTACCAGTAGGATACTCCCCTAACAAATTAGAGTTATTCAAGCCGCTGGCATTGACGAATTTATGGTTTTTCAGACCTAGCTTTTTTGCTTTTTCGTTCATCAATTTTACAAAATTCTTTTCACTACCTGAAACTAGCTGAGCTAAGGCTACTGTCGCTGCATTTCCTGAATAGACAGCCATTGCTTGATATAGTTCCTTAACTGTATAATCTTCACCTTCTGTTAAACCAACATTCGACAAATTCGGTGCTTTTGAAAGATCATGTACATACTTATTTATTTTAACTTTTTGATCCCAAGTGATTTTCCCATTTTCAATTGACTCCATTATGATATATTCTGTCATCATTTTTGACATGGATGCAATCCCTAATACTTTATCGGCATTTTTTTCATACACGATTTGTCCTGTTTTACCATCTATAATGATGGCTGCCTCTGCCTTTAAACCTAAATTATCAGATTCAGCTTCAGCTTCCCCCGGTTGATAGGCAAATTGCGACATAACAAGAACAAAAACAAAAGTGAAAATGAGGGTAATCTTGCTGATTTTTTTCAATTTCCAATACCTCCAACTATTAAGCTTATCTCTATAACAAAAGAAGAAACTCTATCTATTTCCCTTAATCCTTGTTTAGTTTATCACAGAAGAAATAAAAAAAATAGACAGAGTCATCGGAGACCCTGCCTATTTTTACTTTAAATTTTAATGACAATTATAAGTTAAATTTATTACAATGAATAGTTCGGCGCTTCTTTTGTAATTTGAACATCATGTGGATGACTTTCCCTTAACCCCGCACCAGTCATTTTAATAAATTGAGAGTTTTCTCTCAAATCTTCTAATGAAGCTGTACCGCAATATCCCATTCCTGAACGAATACCACCGATCAGTTGGAAAATAGTATCTGAAAGAGGTCCTTTATATGGAAGGCGTCCTTCTATGCCCTCTGGAACAAATTTCTTATTATCTTCCTGGAAGTAACGATCCTTAGAACCTTTTTCCATTGCTGCAACAGAACCCATTCCCCGGTACACTTTAAAACGGCGTCCTTGGAAGATTTCTGTTTCACCTGGGCTTTCAGTTACACCGGCAAGCATACTTCCAAGCATGACTGCGTGACCACCTGCGGCTAGAGCTTTAACGATATCACCCGAGTATTTAATTCCGCCATCAGCGATAATTGTTTTTCCATGTTTCCTTGCTTCTGTTGCACAATCGAAAACGGCCGTAATTTGAGGAACGCCTACACCAGCTACAACTCTTGTAGTACAAATAGATCCTGGTCCAATTCCCACTTTAACAACATCGGCTCCTGCTTCAATCAGTGCTTTCGTTCCTTCCGCAGTAGCCACGTTACCAGCGATGATAGTAAGTTCAGGATATTTTCCACGAATCTCCTTTACTGCGTCAAGGACGCCTGCTGAATGACCATGAGCAGTATCAAGTACAATTGCATCTACTTGAGACTTAACAAGCATTTCTACACGCTTCATTGTATCTTTAGTCACACCGACAGCAGCACCTGCGAGTAATCTACCTTGCTTATCTTTTGCTGAATTAGGGAACTCAATGACTTTCTCGATATCCTTGATTGTAATAAGCCCTTTTAATACACCGTTATCGTCTACAAGAGGGAGTTTTTCAATTTTATACTTTTGAAGAATTTTCTCGGCTTGTTCCAAGTTAGTTCCAACTGGAGCTGTAACCAGATTCTCTATTGTCATAACACTAGAAATCTTCAAGGAAAAATCGGAAATAAATCGCAAATCACGGTTCGTAATAATACCAACAAGTTTTTGATCCTGTTCATTATTAACAACTGGTACACCCGAAATACGGTATTTACCCATTAAATGCTCTGCATCAAACACTTGGTGATCTGGTGTTAGGAAAAATGGATCTGTAATAACACCGCTTTCTGAACGTTTTACTTTATCAACTAATTCAGCTTGTGCTTCAATCGACATATTCTTATGAATAATACCTAACCCACCTTGACGAGCCATAGCAATTGCCATCTCTGCTTCTGTTACGGTATCCATTCCTGCACTGATGATAGGAAGGTTAAGCTTTAAATTCTCGGCTAAGCTGACTTGAAGGTTAACATCTTTCGGTAAAACCTCTGATTTCGCTGGAATTAATAGGACATCATCAAAGGTTAAACCTTCTTTTGCAAATTTATTTTCCCACATAATTTTCCCCTCCTGCTTAAAAATATTATTTGTAGGTTATCAATAGGACATACTACTGTCAAGAAGAGAAATAAATGTTAGATTATTCTATCAATTCAAAGGAGAGGCTGCAATGCCTGAAAACAATGATAATTTCGATAAATATACGCCTTTTTTTTCTGCATCTTCATCTCAACTTTTTTTACAAAAATGTTACACACATGAAAAAATAGAAGATGCAGAAATAAAAAGTTACGAAAACTGTTATCCTTTTATATACCATCTTGAACATGCGAAAACCTATTATAACCAGGCTGCTATAGCACCACTTTCCATCCAACCAATTTTATCCTTTTATGGATTTACCCAATTATTAAAGGCCTGTCTACTTACCATTGATCCCAACTACCCGGAGTCCACTTCGTTGCTTGCTCATGGGGTAACTACAAGAAAGAGAAAAAAGCAACAATACGACTTTTTAAAAGATGAGGTAAAAACGCAAAAGAATGGACTTTTCACCTGTATTGCTGAAAAAATATTTAATTTAAAACATATGGAAGGTGAAAAATTTTCTATGGGAACATTATTAAAGGAAATTCCAGATATGCAAAGCCTTGCATGGAATATTTCCCGTAAAAATTTTATACCTCTGTTACCTTCTTCTGATGGTTTTCAATTGCCTTCTACCATATTGGATAGCTATCAAATGACTAGTAGCCGCTTCGAGGAGTTTTTGACATCAAAAATAAATCATATATATCACCTTACAGAAACTCCTGGAAAACTGCTAATACAAACAGATAAAGTTCTTGTTTATAATGCCCCTTCTCCTATACGGTATAACTTGATAGAGGAACAATTCATGTTATCCCTCAATAAAAGTTCGTCAGCTTTTTTATTACCTGAACTTTTAATTCATTATTTAATCTCTTATAACCTAAGTATAATAGCCCGTTATGAAACAGAATGGTGGGCAGAGTTGATGAAAACTATGCCTAATGATGATTACCCCTGTATAGTGCAATTCCTTAAAATAAGCCAATCTAAGGTACCATTTTTAATATTTGAATGGATTAGGTCTGAAAGGTTCAACCCCTAATTATTCTAACTACCTTCCAATAGGAAATGACTTATGGAAAATCTGATATACGAAAAAGACCAGCCAAGGATGGCTGATCTTTTTGAATGGCTTGGCGGCGTCCTACTCTCACAGGGGGAAACCCCCAACTACCATCGGCGCTGAAGAGCTTAACTGCCGTGTTCGGAATGGGAACGGGTGTGACCTCTTCGCTATCGCCACCAAACAATAAAGGAACGTTGTTCCTTCAAAACTAGATAGAT
>NZ_JBFUIB010000077.1:0-13517 GCF_056402095.1 Peribacillus sp. P4_C12 | reverse complement strand
TGTTTACGGTGGCATTCTTTTAAGTTTCCCGCTACAATAATAAGGTACATATGTTAAATTGGGGGAATTATTAACAATGCCTATTCTTGTCACCTTGATTGTTCTTTCACTAGGAGTAAGCATCGCCTTACCGACAAGTTTGCCTTGGTTAAACACCTCGACATCTACTTTTCCGAATTTACGTCCCACATCAAGCACTCGCGGATGGATTTCAAGCGTACTGTCAATCTGGACTGGCTTGATGAAGTAAATTGTCATATTTTCAACGACTAAGTCTCCACGCTTATAGCTTCTAAGTGCCCGGTTTGCTGAATCGGTAACCAAAGTCGTGAAAACCCCGCTTGAAATGGTACCAAGATAATTGGTCATTTGCGGAGTGACGCCATAGTTATACACTTCCTCGCCCTTCCCGCGATTCGAAGTCATAACAAGCTGACTCGTAATTGTATCGTCAATCGTTTCGCCCACCTGCGGCTGCCTTTGACTCATTTGCAGTGCCTTCAATACATCCTGCCTGCTCACTATTCCCTTTAGAATATGACTGTCGTTTACGACTGGAATCAACTCGATGCCTTCCCACACCATCATATGGGCAGAAGACGCGACACTCATCTTATCGCCTACGGTCATCGGATTTTTCGTCATCACCTTTTCAATGAGCGTTAACTCTTCCTGACCCATAATATCTTTTGATGTGACCATACCTTGAACCTTCATATTCTCATCCACAACAGGGAAACGGCTGTGCCCTGATTCCTGATTAAGTTCATGCCAAGTCTGAACCCGGTCACCTACTGTTAAAAAGGTCGTTTCTTGAACAGGAGTCAAAATATCCTCTACCAACAAAATTTCCTTTTTAATCAATTGGTCATAAATCGCCCTGTTGATCATGGTTGCTACGGTAAATGTATCGTAACTCGTAGAAATGACTGGCATTTCCAATTCATCGGCTAATTTTTTAACAGGTTCTTCAGTATCGAAACCACCGGTAATCAGCACCGCGGCACCCGCTTTTAACGCGTGCTCATGGGCCTGGGTACGGTTCCCTACAATCAGCAGATTTCCTGCACCTGTATATCTCATCATGGCATCTAGCTTCATAGCCCCAATAACAAATTTATTTAATGTCTTATGAAGACCCGTTTTCCCACCTAGAACTTGTCMGTCTACAATATTAACAACCTCAGCGAACGTGAGCTTTTCAATATTTTCTTTTTTCTTTTTCTCAATACGAATCGTACCAACCCGCTCAATGGAACTTACATAGCCTTGATTCTCTGCCTCTTTAATTGCTCGATACGCCGTACCTTCACTTACATTCAATGCTTTAGCAATTTGGCGGACGGAAATCTTCTCCCCAACAGGCAGTCCATCGATATGTTTTAATATTTGTTCATGCTTTGTAGCCAAGCGCTTCACCCTTTTCACGGTATTCCTATTCTCCATTATAAGGTCAAAGAGCCTAGTTTATCAAACAACTACTAATATTGACGCAACCTTTTGTATTCCATCTTCCGTTTGACTTTGTGTTTCTTAGGAGAATATAGAATCCCCGTCAAGTTTCCGGCTACCGCCAATAACGCAAACAACAGCCAAGATCCAGCAAACAAGCTCTCCAATCCGCCGCTTTCCAGCGACAGACGTGGCACTGCATAATACAGCATCACCCCGCACAAAAGCAAACACAACAATAACCTCTGTTTCATCCAATCCCTCCTTTTTTCCATCTATTCATTTTATGCCTGCAAAAGAAAAAAAGAATCTTGACTCATATGTGAATGAACTAGATTTATTTTCTCCTTATGTTCATGACTTCTGCTCAAAATATAATATTATTATTATGAAAAATCATCCTGACCACTTCCAGTTAATTCCAGATAATTCTCTCTAGCTCCTTTTTTGATACCGATATTATCTAAACCTAATTCCTCCACCATCCATTCGGCTAATTTTCACACATATAAAAACGGGAGCCCCTTAAGGCTCCCGTTCCTCTTATAATTCGATTTCATCTCCGACTTTCATGACTAGTCCATTTTCCTCTTCAAGCAAGTCAATGAATTTGTTCGGATCCTGTTTAATGACAGGGAACGTATTGTAATGAATCGGCACTACTTGCTTGGCCTTAAGGAATTCCGCTGCAAGTGCTGCATCCTCCGGTCCCATGGTATAATTGTCGCCGATTGGCAGAAATGCCAAGTCAATTGGATGTCGTTTGCCTATCAGTTTCATGTCAGAATACACTGCTGTATCACCTGCATGATAGATTGTTTTTCCTTCTGCAGTAAGTAACACGCCGGCTGGCATCCCTAAATAGATAATTTGGCCATCTTCTGTAGTGAAACCTGTTCCATGGAACGCTGGTGTCAGCTTCACTTTTCCAAATTCAAACTCAAATGCACCACCGATGCTCATTCCGTGGGTCCGAACGCCTTGAGCTCCTAAATAGTCGGCAATTTCGGCAATGCCGATGACAAGTGCATCATGCTTCTTCGCCAATTCAACCGTGTCACCAACGTGGTCATTATGACCATGTGTTAAGATAATCACATCCGGTTTCACTTCTTCTACCTTCAAATCCGTTAATTCATTTCCTGTAATAAACGGGTCAAATAAAATTGTTTTTCCTTTCGTTTCAACTTTTACAATTGCATGACCATGAAAAGATACTTTCATTTCTGATGCTCCCTTCTGATACCCACTATTTTATTAATCAATAATTTCTTAAGGCTTTGCCATTTACTATTTTTTCATATATTGCTAAGGTAATTATATCTTATTAATGGAGGTATAGTCATGAATGAACGTTTGAATGAATTACAAAATTGGCTGCAAACCAATGAAATTGAAGCAGCCTTCCTTACATCTCCAGATAGCATCTTCTATTGCAGCGGTTTTTTAAGCAATCCGCATGAAAGACTTCTTGCACTTGCCATTTTTGGCAACGCCGAACCATTCCTGGTCTGTCCGCAAATGGAAGTTTCGGATGCTAAACAAGCTGGATGGAATGGAGACATCATTGGTTACACCGATATTGAAAATCCATGGGAAAAAGTTCAGCAAGCAGTTAGCAAACGTGGACTAACCATGAAAAAAATGGCCATTGAAAAAGAACATATGAATGTAGAACGCTATGAAAAAGTTCAGCACTACTTTGCTGCACCAAAACTCGTTTCAGCTGAAGAAAAACTTCAAAGGATGAGGATGATCAAGTCAGAAGGTGAAATGGTCAAAATCCGTGAAGCATGTCGTCTCGCTGACGTTGCAATTGAAGTGGGTGTCAATGAAATCCATGAGGGTAAAACGGAAATGGAGATTCTAGCAGCTATTGAATTCGAAATGAAAAAGGCTGGAGTGAGCCAAATGTCATTCTCTACCATGGTCCTGACAGGTAAAAATGGCGCTTCTCCTCATGGCACACCAGGCATTACGAAAGTTCAGCGTGGCGACCTTGTCCTCTTTGACTTAGGCGTCGTCTTTGAAGGATACTGCTCTGACATCACTAGAACGGTTGCTTATGGTGACATCAATGATAAACAAGCAGATATCTATGAAACGGTTAGAAAAGCTCAAGAGGCTGCGGTTACAGCCAGTAAGCCTGGTGTTTCCTGTTCGGAGATTGACTTGACAGCCAGAAATATTATCAGAAATCAAGGATACGGTGAATACTTCCCGCACCGCCTTGGTCACGGACTCGGCATCAGCATCCATGAATACCCGTCCTTAACGGAAACAAATTCACTCGAACTGCAAGCAGGAATGGTTTATACGATTGAACCAGGTATATATGTACCAAATGTTGCAGGGGTCAGGATTGAAGATGATCTGTATATCACCGATACAGGCTGTGAAGTTTTGACGAAGTATCCAAAGAGTCTGCAAATCTTAAGATAGTACGATTGAAACATTCGCTAATTTGTTACAATTGAGACAAGATGCACCTGGTAAATCATTATATAATAGGAATGAAATAGAAGGAGGAGATTCACTATGAATAGTATAGATTATAAAAATATTCTAGTAGCAGTGGACGGTTCGGAAGAAGCAGAGTGGGCCTTAAAAAAGGCAATCTATTTAGCAAAACTCAGTGACGCGACCCTTGTGCTTGCACATATCGTGGACACAAGGAATTTCCCTACTATTGAAGCTTATGATATGACTATCCGTGATCACTCTGAAACCTTTGCCAATGAATTATTGGAAAAGTATAAAACGGAAGCCATTGCATCCGGGATTGCCAACGTTAAAACTGAAGTGGCATATGGTTCTCCTAAAGTTCAAATTCCAAGAGATTTAGCGAAAAAACATACAATCGATTTGATTGTATGCGGTGCAACAGGTCTTAATGCTGTCGAACGTTTCTTGATTGGCAGTGTGTCAGAAGGCATCGTTCGCCATTCAACCTGCGATGTAATCGTCGTGCGTACGAATATTGATAAAAAATGATAGTCAAAAAAGCTCGTTCACCGAAATTGGTGAACGAGCTTTTTTTGATGTTATTTACTAACCAGTTTTTCCGCTTTTTCAATCGCCAGCTGTACTTGCGCAAAGCCTGTACCACCAGCGCTGTTACGACGTTTAACTGCTTCGTAAGGATTTAATGCATCGTAAATATCATTTTCAAACAACTCTGAAGCTTCCTTAAATTGTTCTATGCTAAGGTCTACCAAATAGCAGCCATTTTGGACACAGAATAATACAAGTTTGCCGACAACTTCATGCGCTTTACGGAAAGGCATACCCTTTGAAGCAAGGTAATCGGCCAATTCCGTTGCATTAGAGAAGTCATTTTTTGTTGCTTTTTCCATGACATCTGCTTTCACTTTCATTGTCGAAATCATACCAGCAAAAATTTTCAGTGAGCCAACAGTAGTTTTGACCGTATCAAAAACGCCTTCTTTATCTTCTTGCATATCTTTGTTATAAGCAAGCGGCAGTCCTTTTAATACTGTCAATAATCCTGTTAAATTACCATAAACCCGTCCTGTTTTACCACGGATCAATTCCGCCATATCAGGGTTTTTCTTTTGTGGCATGATACTGCTTCCCGTTGAGAACGTATCGTCTAATTCAACAAATTGGAATTCCTGGCTTGACCAAAGAATGATTTCTTCGCTGAAACGAGATAAATGCATCATCATAGTCGCACTGTTACTCATGAATTCGATGGCAAAGTCACGGTCACTCACAGCATCCAGACTGTTTTCATAGATACCATCAAAGCCCAGTAGCTCGGCACTTAGAGCTCGGTCAATAGGGAAAGTTGTCCCAGCTAGCGCCCCTGCACCTAATGGTGAAATATTTATTCTTTTGTAGCTTTCTGTAAAGCGCTGCTTATCCCGCTCAAGCATCCAAAAATAAGCCATTAAATGATGTGCAAATGAAATCGGCTGTGCCCGTTGTAAATGTGTATAACCTGGAATAAGTGTTTCCACATTTTTCTTCGCTTGTTCCAAAATCGCTTCTTGCAAGTCATTAATGAGTTCCACAATGACTTTCGTTTGGTTACGCATGTATAAATGAAGATCTGTTGCAACTTGGTCATTACGACTTCTGCCTGTATGCAGCTTTCCGCCAACTGGTCCAATTTCGTTAATAAGCATACTTTCTAGGTTAAGATGGATATCCTCCATCTCAACCTTAAAAGTTAATTCGCCCTTTTCTGCTTTTTCCTGTAAACTTTTCAGACCTGAAATAATCTGATCTGCATCTTCTTCAGGTAAAATGCTGCACTGCTTTAACATGGTTACATGAGCCAGACTGCCTTGAAGATCTTCAAGGACAAGCTCCTGGTCAAAGGAAATAGAAGCTCCAAACTCGTCTACCCATTCTTCTGCAGACTTTGTGAATCTTCCTCCCCAAAGCTTGCTGCTCACACTGTCACCTTCTTGTTATTGACCATGCTGTTCACTTTCGTTGGAAGTCCCCATAATTTAATGAATCCAACTGCTGCATCATGATCGAATTCGTCTGCTTTTGTATAGGTCGCTAATTTTTCGTCATATAGAGAGTACTCAGATTTTCTTCCTTCAACAATCGCATGGCCTTTGAAAAGTTTCACACGAACTGTACCTGTTACATTCACTTGCGTTTCTTTCAAGAATGCAGCCAATGCTTTTTGAAGTGGAGAGAACCAAAGACCTTCATAAATCAATTCAGTCATTTTCTTCTCGATTACTGGTTTGAAGTGAGCCAATTCTTTTACAAGTGTGATATCTTCAAGCTCTTTATGTGCAGCGATTAATGTCATAGCACCTGGAGCTTCGTATACTTCACGAGATTTGATTCCTACTAATCTATTTTCTACGTGATCGATACGTCCGACCCCGTGTTTACCAGCGATTTGATTCAATTCAACAATCAAGTCAGCCAATTTATAATTTTTGTCATTTAATGTAACCGGTACACCTTGTTCAAAACCAATTTCAATGATGTCAGCAGTATCTGGCGTATTTTCAAGGCTAGTTGTCAGATCATAAGCCTCTTCTGGCGGAGCTGCCCATGGGTCTTCTAGGATTCCGCATTCGTTACTTCTTCCCCAAAGGTTTTGGTCAATCGAGAATGGACTTGCCAAGCCGATTGGAACCGGAATGCCATTTTTCGCTGCATATTCAATTTCCTCTTCACGAGACCATTTCCAGTCACGAACAGGAGCAAGAACTTTTAAATCAGGGTTTAAAGCTGAGATGGATACTTCGAAACGCACTTGGTCATTTCCTTTTCCCGTACAACCGTGCGCAACTGCTACCGCATTTTCTGCTTCAGCCACTTCTACTAGTTTCTTAGCGATTAGTGGACGTGATAGAGCTGATACTAATGGATATTTTCCTTCATATAAAGTATGGGCTTGAAGAGCCGTTAATGCGAATTCATCAGCGAATTCATCTTTCGCATCAATCACATATGAACTTACCGCACCAACAGTGATTGCTTTTTCTTTAATGAAATCTAAATCTTTTCCTTCACCGACATCCAAGCAACATGCAACAACTTCGTATCCTTGATCTTGTAACCATTTAATTGCAACGGAAGTATCTAGTCCTCCGGAATATGCTAATACAACTTTTTGATTTCCCATATTTTATCGTCCCTTTCGTATGAATAAAAATTCATTCGTTGTTATTTTTATTCAATCTATGATTAGTACTTTATCATTTTTACAAACGGAATACAAGGGGTATTTTAAAGATTCTGCTAAATAATTTGTTAATATTTTAAGGCCCTACACATAATGGATGCATCCGCTAAAATATAGTAAACTAGAGGTATGAAAAATTCGAAAAGGGGGGGAAATATGAAAGAGCTATTTACGTATGATGAACGGCTTGGCATCTCCATTCCTGACCTGTCCCGGGAGTGGGATGAATATACGAAAAGCGAGCAACAGCAAATACTCGTGCAATGGGAAAATATCCGGGGCAACATCCCAGAACGCATTAAGGAACTAGAATCCTTCATTAACCGGAAACAGCTACAGCTCTCAGACGAAAGTAATTTCGTATTATCCTGCCAGCTCAATTCTGAAATTGCCGAACTTGCTTCTATCATCAATGACTTATGGCTTTGGTATCGAGCTAATCAAGGCGTGAGTGAAAAGATGCATAATTAAGGCCGATTCCATGCAAAAAGCCACAGCTTTGAGAGCTGAGGCTTTTTTACATTTTTCTTATATATCCTTCCGAAGTTCACCAACGACATGTCCCAATTCCGGTAGAATCAATTTATTCATCGCCAGCCGAACCGCACCCGAAGATCCAGGGGTGGAAAAAACTGCCTTGTTGTTCACTACTCCGGCAATGGCCCTCGATAAAATGGCCGCCGAACCAATGTCCTCTTGATAACTAAGCATCCGGAACAATTCACCAAAACCAGGGATTTCTTTTGTCATCAATTCTTTAACTGCCTCGATTGTTACATCTCTTTTGGCAATGCCAGTGCCTCCATTAGTTAGGATGACATCTACCTGGCTGTTTTCGCAGCCAGCAGTAACCGCCCCTTGAATCGCTCCACGTTCATCTTTGACAATTTCATATTCCGTCACTTCATGCCCTTTTAATTTCAATAATTCAATCATTAGAGCGCCGCTTTTATCAGTCTCTTTATTACGTGTATCACTAATGGTTATCACCTTACAGCGAATTGCCTCCGTGATGGCTTTTTTGTGTTCCTTGACACTCATTCTTCATCAGCCTTCTTTTCCTGTAAATACCGATACTGATAGAACTTTTGGGCAAATTCACTTACATTGCGGGTCATTTGATAATTGGACCCAGCTCCGATGGCCATGCTGATAAATGGGATGCCCCGAACTAGTTTTTTTCGAAAAATAGTAATGGATACGGCCTTCAGCAACTGCTTAAGTGGCTGTTCCATCCAGGTCGGATTTGTAAGTTCTTCAATTCCCAAATAAAAATAGTCATCTTCTGCAGTCTGAACTTCCCGAATCAATTCTTCCCAAGCTGTTCCTCGAAGCCTCTTCGGCATTGCTCCTGCATTAAATACCTTTAAAGCCAGCATCATTTCAAAGGGCGTATTTACTTCAAAACCATAGGACATCGCAATCAACTGTACGGTCCTAACATTGATGACTGTCATGGCCGGGATATCACTTCCAAGTAAAAGTAGCCCGCCGGACCCGCTTATTCCGCCTTGTGCAAAAGAATATAAGCGGTGCTTAGCAATATGCTGATTCGCTATGTAATTCAACTGATCGATCGTCAAGAGATTTAGGTCACTAAGTGTCTCTATATCTTCATTAAACATCCGTGCTGATGCTAAAATCTGCTCTCTTGCATCTATTTGAACTTGTGAGCTCTGAACCATGGCATGCAAATGAAAAAGCCAGGTATCAAGCTTTTCAAAAAACTGCTGTTGGACGTTTTCTGGGAGCAGTGAAAAACCCTGCTCTAGCCATTTATCATACAAGGCTGCCAGGTCTGTTGGCTCATATTGATAAAGGTTTTCCTGCCATTCACTAATTTCATTCCAAATTGTTATTTCCCGATTCGTGAATTCCATGCATCAAGCCTCCTATGTACAGAATTGGTGGATTCTCCCTTAATTATACCATAGGTAGACTTTTCAAGAACCTTTAGATGATTGGTATGAGGATTYAGTACTCGCGGATATGTTAAATCAAAAAGATATTACGAAGGTCCATGTGAGGATTCAAATCTATTGAATAACCTTTTAACAAATAAGTTGATTGCAATCATAGAAAAATCTCCTTACCCGAAAAATTAATAGGTAAGGAGATTTTCTATGATTCAAGAAGTCACGTTTTCAATGCTTTCACTCAAAGCTATTTTTACAGTATCTCTAACAATCATGATTTCTTCATTGGTCGGAATGACCATCACTTTCACCGGGGAATACGGTGCGTTAATAAACGCTTCCACACCCAAGGTACGATTCAGATCCTCATCCCAGTATACGCCCATAAATTCGAGGCCATCCAAGATTCTTCCCCGAATGGTTTGACTGTTTTCACCGATACCCGCTGTAAAAATGATGCCGTCCACACCTCCCATTTTCGCTGTATAGGAACCTATGTACTTGTGGATCCGATCAGCAAACACTTCAAGTGCGAGTTCCGCACGCTCATTGCCTTTATCTGCTTCCACTTGGATGTCGCGCAGATCGCTGGAAAAGCCAGAAAGAGCTAGAATGCCGCTTTTCTTATTCAAGACATCCAGCACTTCATCAGCTGTTTTCCCTGTTTTTTCCATGATATAAGGAATCAATGCARGGTCAATGTTGCCTGAACGCGTTCCCATTGTAACTCCGGCCAATGGAGTAAACCCCATCGATGTATCAATCGACTTTCCGCCCTTAATAGCCGTAATGCTTGCACCATTTCCTAAATGGCAGGATATTAAGCGGAGCTGTTCAATCGGCCGACCAATCATTTCTGCGGCACGCTGGGACACATATTTATGTGAAGTACCATGGAATCCATACTTCCTGATTCCATATTTTTCATAATATTCAAACGGTAAGCTATACATATATGAACCTGCTGACATGGTTTGATGAAAAGCAGTGTCGAATACAGCTACTGCTGGAACTTCGCTTAGTATTTGCCGGAATGCCTTAATTCCAGTGCTATTAGCAGGATTATGAAGGGGAGCTAAATCTGAAAGCTTCTCAATTTCCTCTATTACATCCTCTGTAATCAAGACTGAGTCACTAAACACCTCACCACCATGCACAACACGATGCCCGACACCATCTATCTCTTCAAATGAGCCTATGATGCGATGGTGAATCAATTTTTCTAATAAAAGCCCGACAGCTAMTTCATGATTGGGTATGTGAAGCGTTTCAGAAACCTTTTTGCCTTCAACGCTTAAAGTAAACGTGGAATTTTTCAAGCCGATCCTTTCTACAAGACCTTTTGTAATTACTTGTTCACTCGGCATCTCAAAAAGCTGAAACTTCAAAGAAGAGCTGCCTGCATTAATAGCCATAATTTTAGACATCCATCCTGCTCCTTTACTCTAAGCTAGTCTACAATTCCTATGATCATCACTTCGAAACGTGCAGTATATTGTATAATCTTATCATGGTAAGCGGATACAACCAATAAAAATTTAAAAATTTAAAATAATCACTTTTCCCTAAAAATAAAAGCCAATGCCTATGGCACCAGCTTTTATTATCTATTTTTCCTCTTTAAACCAATCATCCATCTGTTGCATAACAGACCTTGTCGCTTCGAAATCCGATAACTTCGGAAGTTGTACGAGAAGGGCCTTCTTCGGTGCTTCTATATCCTCTTTTTTCTTTTGAAGAATAAGAATGCTTTTCGCAGCCTCTTCATTTTTAAACATGGAAAGCGGTAGCTGAACCATCCCTTGGATATGTGTATGTTTTTTCAAGAAATCATTCAGCTTAGGGGCTTCTTCCGAGACAAATAAGTTATTCGGAACAATGAAGAATAAATATCCGCCATCCTTCACATGCTTAACACTTTGCTCGATAAATAAATGATGCGCATAAGAATGTCCGTTTTCAGCCTTCAACTCATATTCAGTTGCACGAACATCATTCGGATAATAACCAATCGGCAAGTCACTGACCACTACATCTGAAGGATCAATGAAGAGCGGCTCTAAGCTGTCCTGATTGAAAAATTGCAGCGGGTGTTCTTGTAGATTGGCACCTGCATAAGCAAGCCTAATCAAGGTTTCATCAATCTCAACACCATATGACGCGATGGCTTTGTCCGTTAGTTGGTTCAAAATCGCAAATAGTAAGTTACCCGTTCCGACGGCAGGATCGAGCATGACTAACTCTTTTTGATTCTTCGTAAATTTACCAACTAAATAGCTGACAAACATACCTACTGCATCCGGCGTCATATGGTGATTCGGCTGTACACTCTGCTGCATACCTTTTAATATAGCTAGCTGGTACGCTTTACGAATGGCTTCCTTTTCATATTTCTCCGGTGAAAAATCCGCATATTGCTTTGCTAACCTTTTCTTCGATACTTCACTAATTTCCTCTTGTAGTACTTTCCCTTGGAAGAAATTCTCTCCGGTTTCTCCTAAGGCATCCAGATACGTACATGATAGTTCACTTTGCAATATTTGGGCTGTTTCATCAAATTCATAAAATAATTGTTCAACTGGGGTAGACTTCACTTATTTATTCCTCCTGTTTGCTTCTGTCCCTATTTTATAGGTAAGAAGAAAGAGATACAAGTCGTACGTCCTGCTTATCATTCTTCSCTTGTTTAACGTACTGTTTTCCTATTTGAAAGTCCGCATATAAGGAATCTCGCGCGAGCCATCCTTTTTTTCACCATGAGTAAATATAAGGTAAATATGTTAATTTAATAGTGTTGATGACTGGGGGGGTTGTATTTTTTTGATGATTCTAAAAAAGATTCTAAAGTGGGGATTTTATGTTTTTGTTTGTCTATACGGAATACTTCCTGTTCTATGGATTATCTTTGTGATTTCACTCTCGGATGGTTAGAATTTAAAAACCTATGAACAATTTCCTCCTTTTAAACTTTAAAACAAAAAACCGGGCACAATGAGCCCGGTTTCTAAGAAATCGTATCTTATTTTGCTGCTTTAGCTGCTTCGATTGCACCTTCGTAATTTGGATGAGTTGTACCCTCACTAACATATTCAACGAATGTGATTTCATCGTTGCTGTTCACAACGAATACAGAGCGCGCCAATAGACGAAGTTCTTGCATAACGACACCGTAAGCTTCACCGAATGAAAGGTCGCGGTGATCGGAAAGTACTTGAACATTGTCCAATCCACTTGCAGCACACCAGCGCTTTTGTGCGAAAGGAAGATCATTACTGATCGTCAGTACTTTCACATTATCCAATTTTGCAGCTTCTTCATTGAATTTACGTGTTTGTGCATCACATACACCTGTATCGACAGATGGAACTACACTGATAATGCGGACAGACCCTTTAGAGTCACTTAATGTAACGGGTGATAAATCATTAGCCAATACGGTAAAATCAGGAGCTTTGTCCCCCACTTTTAGTTCTGGTCCTACTAAAGTGACCGGGTTGTTTTTAAATGTAACTGAAGCCATTAAAAATTCCTCCTTTTTCTGCTTTATGTACAAGCCTAATAATATTTGTTTTACCGGAATTTTGCAATTAATTGAATTGAGAAAAGTGAAAATCACTATGCGTTAAACTTAAACGTTCCAAGCCTTTCAATAATTTTGTAAAAATTTACGCAAAAAGAAAACTCGGCGGATGCCGAGTCGCAGCTAGAAATCTAAATTCTGTTTAGGCTCTTGATTTTTCGTTGTAGATTGCTGACTGCTGCCTTGCTTTTGATTACTGTCTTTTTTAGAAAGCATGGACTGAATCTTATCGACTACCTGTGGCGCTAAATCCATCATTTTTTCAAGAAGATGCGTCCCTTCATCCAGATGAATCATTTTCACGCCATGTGAACCGACAATCAGAAAGGCAATTGGTGTAATGGATACTCCACCACCGCTACCTCCCCCAAAAGGCTGCTTGGAAGCGCCCTGCTGGCCTTGATGGTTTTCGTCAATCACAAATTCGCTGCCACCAGCTGCAAACCCAAACCCAACTTTGGATACGGTTAATATGACACTACCATCTGGAGTTTCCACCGGATCTCCGATAATCGTATTCACATCAACCATTTCTTTCAGATTTTCCATTGCCTCTTTCATCAACCCTTGGATTGGATGATCTGACATCTAAATTCCTCCACTCTAAAACGATTGTTTGTTGGAATCACCTGACAGCTTCGCTAATTTCTTAGACTTAAACTTCACTCTTCCGCCTTTCCAGTATCGAAGCAGTTTTATTCCAGTCACCATAGCTTGCCCGATTCTAAATTGTAATATGCAGGAAATCGACGTATTAGCCTGCTTCCTCTGAAAGTCAGGTGTAATTGAATAAGAGGGCATGATTTTAAAATTTAAATAGGTCGTTAATATGCCAATGATGGAACCTTTAAGCGCCCAGCAGCCCCCTGTTAAGACCCCGGTG